>JBBAKY010000055.1:0-24579 GCA_040403295.1 Arcicella sp. | reverse complement strand
TTTGAAATTACTTTTTTCTTGGAAAAATTCAACAGCACAAACCTAAAAGCATAGTTGAACTATTGATAAAATGGATTTCCAATCCTATGAAATTTATAGCGGATTAAAATCCAATTTATCTGACATTCGACATTGACATTCGACATTGAAATGTCGAATAGCATAATTTACCAATAACCAAAACCTACTCATGAATCCTAAAGTCGATTTTTATTTTACTAAATCCGAAAAGTGGCAGGAAGAATTGGAAACATTGAGAACAATTATTCTTGATTGTGGACTGTCAGAAGAATTAAAATGGGGCGTTCCTTGCTATACATTTCAGAAAAATAATGTCGTTTTAATCCACGAGTTTAAAGAATACTGTGCGATTTTGTTCATCAAAGGTGCTTTGTTGAATGATGTCGAGGGAATTCTCATTCAACAAACGGAAAATGTACAGGCAGCACGTCAGATTCGGTTTACCAATGTTCAGCAAATTGTTGAGATGGTAACCACTTTAAAAGCTTATATTTACGAAGCCATTGAGGTAGAAAAAGCAGGTTTGAAAGTAGAATTGAAAAAGCCCACTGAATTCAAGATGGCAGAAGAATTTCAGCAGAAATTAGGTGAAAATCTTGCCCTGAAAACGGCATTTGAG
Source organism: Arcicella sp. (assembly GCA_040403295.1). Lineage (GTDB taxonomy): Bacteria > Bacteroidota > Bacteroidia > Cytophagales > Spirosomataceae > Arcicella. The sequence goes on along the minus strand of JBBAKY010000055.1, from coordinate 23,939 downwards.
AAATTAACTGCAGGAAGACAAAGAGCTTATCTTCTTCATTTTTCAGCCCCAAAACAAGCCAAAACTCGGGAGGCAAGAGTTGAAAAATGTACGGAGGCAATTCTGAATGGAAAGGGATTAAATGATTAGGAAATTATTTGTTGAGCTATAAGGACGGCTTTGCTTTAAGCGAAGCCGTCCTTTTTGGAAAAGAAATTAACCGCCAATCAAGGTATATTTTTCTCCTTTCTCCGTCATAAAATCAATCAAAGACTTATCATTTTGCGTTGACAATTTTGCTTTTCCAGTCAATTTTAAAGTATTCGGAACTTTCAATTTACAAATTCCACCCAATGACGAACGGATGGTCAATGCCGTGATTTTTTTATCTTTCCAAGTCATATCCACTTCAAAACCGCCCTGTGCTTTCAAGCCTTTTATCTCGCCCGATGCCCAATCGTCTGGTAAAGCAGGCAAAATATTCAATAATCCATCGTGACTTTGCAACAACATTTCCGCCATGCCCGACGTTCCGCCGAAGTTTCCATCAATCTGAAAAGGAGGGTGCGCACAAAATAAATTCGGGTACGTGCCACCGCCTTTGGTGTAATCGGTGCCTTCCATTCCCGTCAATTTCAACAATTCACGCACCAATTTATAGGCGTGGTTTCCGTCGTGAAGTCTCGCCCAAAAGTTTATTTTCCAAGATTTACTCCAACCCGTTCCGTCATCACCCCTAATTTCGAGGGTTTTCTTGGCAGCGTTAGCAAACTCAGGCGTACGAAGCGGTGAAATTTGTCGTCCAGGATGCAAGCCAAATAAATGGGAAGTGTGGCGATGTTGTGGTTCTACGTCTTCCCAATCTTTGTACCATTCTTGCAAATTGCCTTTTTTGCCGATTTGCAAAGGGAATAATTTTGCTCGTTTTTCGAGTAATTCTTTTCTGAAATCCGCATCAATTCCCAATACTTCTGATGCCTCAATGGTATTTGTGAAAACGTCCCAAATGATGGACATATCCATTGTAGTGGCCATTGAAACTGAGGCTTTTACGCCTTTATCGGTGATAAATACGTTTTCGGGAGAAGTCGATGGAGCCGTTACTAAATGCCCTTTTCCGTCTTGAATGAGCCAATCTTGGCAGAAAATGGAAGCCTCTTTCATCAATGGATAGGCTTGTTCTTTCAAATATTTTTTATCTCCCGTGAAAGCGTAATGCGTCCATAAATGCTGACTCAACCACGCTCCGCCCATCGTCCAGTTTGCCCACGTTGGCGAGCCTTTTCCCAAATCTCCTACGGGATTTGAAAGTCCCCAAACGTCCGAATTATGATGAGCTACCCAACCACGAGCGTTGTAGAAATTCTTAGCGGTTTCCTTGCCAGTGGCGGCAATATTTTTGATGTGATTTAGCAAAGGGGTGTGCAAATCCGAAAGATTACACATTTCTGCCAACCAATAATTCATCTCGGTATTGATATTAATAGTATAATTTGAACTCCACGGCGGACGAACAGAATTGTTCCATATTCCCTGTAAATTGGCAGGAAGACCGTTGGGACGAGAACACGAAATTAATAAATATCGCCCAAATTGAAAATATAAACTCTCCAAAGAAGGGTCTTTTGCTCCTTCGGTATATCTCAAAAGTCGTTGGTCGGTGGGTAAATCAACGCTTGGATTTCCGTTTAATGAAAAACTCATTCGCTTGAAAAAACCTTGATAATCAGCAATATGAGCGGTTTTTAATTCCTCGAAAGATTTTTTATTACTCAATTTTAAATAATTTTCAGCTAATGCTTTTTCGTCTTTTCCTTCCGAATCGGGACATTTATCGAAACCATTAAAACTACTGGCGGCGGTGAGGATAAAAACGGCTTCTGTAGCATCAGAAATTTCAAATCCAGAAATGTCGGTTTTAACTTTTCCATCGGTAGATTTCAACACCAAACGCCAGTCGAAACGAGTGCCTTTACAGTTATTCATATCTTCGTAAATGATAGGATTTTTTCTATCACTTACGTAATTTGGCGCCGCTGATACCGGCGTTTTTCCCCGCATAACTATTTGATTTTTGCCAATAGTCGTTTCTAAAATTGGATGCAGACTTTGCGTAGAAGCCGTGAAATTTAAAGCTCCTTTGGTGCTACTTTTCAGTCGAATAACCATTGCTTGGGCGGGAGCAGAAACGAAAAATTCACGGGTAAATTCTGTAGTGCCAACTTTGAAACGAGTGGATGAAATGGCATTTTCAATGTTTAAATCTCGGTAATAATTACTGACTTCACCTTTAAATTTTTGCTTCAAAACCAAATCTCCCAAAGGTTGATAGGCTTCTGAATACAGCCCTTGTAATTGTTTGGTTAATTGCTCGGCTTTTTCAAAATCTTCCGCAAAAATGGCATCTCTGACTTCCTGTAAGTGTTTTGATGCCTCTGGATTTGGGTTTCTATTGATTGGTCCGCCCGACCAAAGCGTTTGTTCATTGAGTTGAATAAGTTCGTTTTCGGGTCTGCCAAAAATCATCGCTCCGATGCGTCCGTTACCGATTGGCAAGGCTTCGTTCCAATTTCGGGCGGGCTGTTTATACCATAGCGTCAATTGCTTTTGGGCGAAAAGTTGAATACTGCAAAGTGTAAAAAGAAGAATAAAATGAAATATTTTTTTCATAGTGTTGGATTTGAGTTTATGCGTTTTTTATTAGTTATCAAAATTAACCATCGCCTTAATCACCCTATTTGCAGGGTTTAGCCAATACTCAAAGTTATCTTTAACTTGTTTAAAATCAACTCGGTGAGTAATATACGTTGTGGGTTTTACCAATCCTTTTTTCATCGCATCAATCACTTGTTCAAAATCTTGTCGAGTGGCATTTCGGCTACTCATTAAAGTTGATTCTCGCTTATGAAATTCGGGATGGCTGAATGAAATTTCGCCTTTTTGTAAGCCTACCAAAATATATCTTCCCCCGTGAGCGAGGTATTGAAAAGCATTTTCGATGGCTCGTAAATTGCCCGTCGCATCAATAATTACCGTTGGCATATCGTTGTTAGTAATTTCCTGTAAACGTGCCAATACATTATCTGAGAGAGCATTTATTGTAAAATCAACCGATAGCTTTTCTTGGCAAAATGTTAACCTTGAATCATTTACATCTAACGCAATGACCTTTGCTCCGGTGATTTTGGCAAATTCCATCGTGCCTAAACCGATGGGGCCTGCACCCACAACCAACACAAATTCATTGGCTTGCACATTTGCCCGATTCACACCATGACAGCCAATTGCCAACGGTTCAACCAAAGCTAATTCATCAAAAGAAAGCCCTTGACTTTTTACCAAAAACTGAATTGGAACGTTGATATATTCCGACATTCCTCCATCAATATGAACGCCAAAAACTTGTATATCCGTACAGCAATTTGACTTTTCATTTCTACAAGCAATACATTTTCCACAACTGAAATAAGGAATAAAAGTAACCGCATCTCCGGCTTTAAAATCAGAATTTTCTTCGATTTCTAACACCTCACAAGCCAACTCATGCCCAAGGATTCGAGGATAATTAAAAAAAGGCTCTGAGCCTTCAAAAGCGTGTAAATCTGTACCGCAAATACCGATACGTTTTACTTTCAAAATGGCATAGCCATTTGTGATTTTTGGGCTTTCAATTTGCTGATAATCAAACTGTTGAGGTTGCGTACAGACTAATGATTTCATAGATTTATAGTATATTTTAATTCCGAAACACGCAGGTAAGTTGTGCCGATACAGGCGAATTATCGGGATTTGTATCCATAATATCCGCCATATAAGCCCACCATTTTTTTATGATTGGTAATGATGGAAGTGAATCAATCGTGTGTCCGTCGATACGTCTTTGAACAGCGAATAAAGTGCCGCTATTTTCATCCAAATAAATGGCATAATCTCTGACTCCTGCTTCGTGAAGGGTGGTTGAAAGTTCTTCCCAAATCTCATCGTGACGTTTTTTGTACTCTTGCTCAAATCCTTTTTTGAGCTTCATGGTAAAGGCTATTTCTTGCATAATAAAGGTTTTGGAGGAATAAGTACATTTTGGGAAAGTTCTACTAAAAAAGTCTTGTCTTTGTCCTTTCTTCTACGGTATTTACATTTTTAATCCATTGAAAATCGAAGTCTTTGATTAACTCAATATCAAGATTTTGTAATACTTTCATCGGAGATTTTTTGCCTTGATTAACGGCTTCTTGCAGGTTTGGATAGATTTTAGGTTCGTAGATGGTTAATAATGGTTCGGGAAAATATTCGTCAGGATTTTCAAAAGCCGTGGCATATTTCTCTGGATTGCGGTGTTGTAATAAATATTCAATCGTCTTTTCATCCACAAAAGGCATGTCACAAGCCACCACCAACCAAGCCGTATTGGAGTTTTTCTGAAAGGCAGAAAATATACCCACAATCGGGCTTTTTATCGGCAAATCGAGGTCTGGGATGTGCGGTAAATCAGTCGTTTGGTTTTGATTGATTGATACGTAAACTTTTGAAAAATAAGGTTTTAGTAATTCAAAAAGATATTGTTCTTGCGTTTTTCCGTGATAATGAATCAAGCGTTTTTCTTCGCCCATGCGGGAACTGAGTCCGCCTGATAGGATAAGGGCTGAGATGGATAAATTTATCATTTTATTTTACGATTCTGGAGAATCGTGTTTCATTCCATAATCACTTTTCCCACCCGTTTTCAACAACAATTTTGTCTCTTTAATCACAATATCGTGCGAAAATGCCTTGCACATATCATACACGGTCAAGGCGGCAATACTCGCACCCGTGAGTGCTTCCATTTCAACGCCCGTTTTGGCCGTTAATGAGCAAGTGCATCTTATAATTATCTCATTTCCAGAAACTTCCACGTTGAATTTGCAAGAATCTAATCCCAATGGATGACAAAGCGGAATTAAATCTGAAGTCTTTTTTGCACCCATTGTCCCCGCAATAATAGCGGTTTGCAGCACAGAACCTTTCTTAGTTTGGAGGTCGCCATCTTTGAAATTGGCGATAATTTCGTCCGTCAAAACCACGATGCTTTGAGCTGTAGCGGTGCGTTTGGTAATGGCTTTTTCGGAGACATCAACCATTGAGGGGTTATTGTTGTTATCTAAATGAGTAAATGATTTCATCGCTTATTTTAAACTTAAATTTCTATTTTTGTGTAAAGATATAACCATCAGCCAAAGGTTTTAGGAAACGGAGATAAATTTGACTTGCAATCCCTAATTCCTAAGCCCCAATCCCTAAACCATGATTTCCGTAAAAGAAGCCCTAAAAATAGTAGCAGAAAATGCCTTTGTACCCAATATTTCAGAAGTTCCCCTTTTGGAAAGTTTGGGTAAAGTTTTAGCAGAAAATATTACTGCTGATAGAGATTTTCCTCCCTTTGATAGAGTGGCGATGGATGGCATTGCGATAAATCAGAAAGCAGAAAGTTTCCAAATTGAAGCTACCCAGTACGCTGGCGAAGCTCAAAAATCCCTTCAAAATTCCGAAAATTGTATTGAAGTAATGACTGGGGCAGTTTTGCCTTTGGGTTGCGATACCGTTATTCGCTACGAAGACGTTGAAATTCAAGAAGTTGATGGTGTAAAAGTGGCTAAAATTTCGATTCCATTATCGGAGATTTCACAAGGACAAAACGTTCATCGCCAAGGTGCCGACAGAAAATCGGATGATACGCTTTTACAAAAAGGCTTAAAAATTTCTCCGCCCGAAATTGCGGTAATGGCATCGGTTGGAAAGGCAATGGTAAAAGTAGAAATGCCACCCAGAGTTGCCGTGATTTCTACGGGCGATGAATTGGTGGAAATTACTGCAAATCCTTTGCCTTTTCAAATCAGAATGTCCAATTCTTATCTATTATCGGCGGCTTTGGAAAGGGTAGGAGTGAAGGCAAATTTGTTTCATTTAACGGATGATAAAGCCTTGTTATTCAGTAAATTAAAAGAAATTTTATCGAACCATGACGTTATTTTGTTGAGTGGCGGTGTGTCGGCAGGAAAGAAGGATTTTGTTCCCGAAATTCTGGATGATTTAGGCGTAAAAAAACTCTTTCATAAAGTTGCCCAAAAGCCTGGGAAACCTTTTTGGTTTGGTAAAAATGACGAAGGAAAAACCGTTTTTGCCTTACCAGGAAACCCCGTTTCTACGTTTTTATGTTTCTGTAAATACTTTTTAGAGCGTAGAAATGAAGTCGTAGTGTTGGATAAAGACGTATTTTTCAAGCCCGATTTAACGTATTTCGTACCCGTAAAAACGTATTTTCAAGACGGAAAATTAATGGCTACTCCCTTTGAAGGCAGTGGCTCCGCCGACTTTGCTAATTTAACCGATTGTGATGGTTTTATGGAATTACCCGCTGAAAATCAGGGGTTTAAGAAAGGGGATATTTTTGAGTTTGTTCGTTTTCGTTTTTAATCTATTCTTATGCAGCCATTAGCCGAAAGAATGCGTCCAGATACGCTTGATGAATACGTCGGGCAACAACATTTGGTGGGTCCAAAAGCCGTGCTTCGTCGGGCGGTGGAGGCTGGTCGTGTGCCTTCTTTTATACTTTGGGGACCTCCAGGCGTTGGGAAAACTACTTTGGCGAGCATCATCGCTAAGGCTCTCAAACGTCCTTTTTATTCGCTTTCTGCCATTAATTCGGGGGTAAAAGATATTCGGGAAACGATTGATTTAGCTAAAAAACAACAGTTTTTCGATAGCCCTTCGCCCATTTTATTCATTGATGAAATTCACCGTTTTTCAAAATCACAACAAGATTCATTGTTGGGAGCGGTTGAAAAAGGGACGGTTACACTCATCGGAGCAACTACCGAAAACCCTTCATTCGAGGTTATTTCGGCACTTTTGTCTCGTTGTCAGGTGTATGTTCTCAAACCTTTAAGTAAGGATGAACTGATTTATTTGGTCAATCAAGCCTTAGAAAAAGACGTTTTCTTAAAGCATAAAAAAGTCGTCATCAAAGAATACGAAGCGATGTTGCAGTTTTCGGGTGGAGATGGTAGGAAGTTGTATAATATTTTGGAATTGGTCACGACTTTCAACGAAGGGGAGGGAATTTTGGAAATTACCAACGAGATGGTCGTGGAGAAATTGCAACAGCACATTGCACTGTACGACAAAGATGGCGAGCAACATTACGATATTATTTCGGCTTTCATTAAATCCATTCGTGGCTCTGACCCTGACGCTGCGATTTATTGGCTCGCTCGCATGATTGAAGGAGGTGAAGACATTGAGTTTATTGGCCGACGCATGATGATTTTGGCTTCGGAAGACATTGGACTTGCCAATCCGAATGCCCTTTTGATGGCAAATACGTGTTTTCAAACCATTCGGGCGGTTGGTTTGCCCGAAGCACGTATCATTCTTTCGCAAACGGTGATTTATTTGGCAACATCCGCCAAAAGTAATTCGGCATATTTGGCGATTGATAATGCTTTGGCTTTGGTGCGTCAGACGGGAAATTTGCCCGTTCCATTGCATTTACGCAATGCTCCGACCAAACTAATGAAGGAATTAGACTACGGAAAAGGCTACAAATACGCCCATAATTACGAAGGAAATTACGTTGAACAACAGTTTTTACCCGATGAGATTAAGGATAAAATCTTTTATGAACCACAGGAAAATGCTGCTGAAAGAAAGATAAAAGAAGGAATGAAAAAGTAGCACAGACTAAAGTGTGCACTACGGGAGTAAAAGCGAAGAATCACCATAACTCAAAAAACGATAATCTTTCGTCATGGCTTCTTCATAAACTCTTCGCCAATCTTCGCCAATAAGTGCCGCAATCAATAAAATCAATGTGCTTTCTGGTTGATGATAATTGGTGATAATGCCTTTGCAAAGTTTGAATTTATAGCTTGGAAAGATAAAAATTTCCGTTTCAGCCGTAATTTCTTCCACGTTTTTTTCCTCCATTTCCTTCAAAATAGCCCTCAAAGATTCTTCTGTGGAGGGTAAAATTTCGTGTTGATAAGGATACAATTTTTCTATCAGTAAAGGATAATTATCGCTTTTCAGAAACTTTACGCCAAACCAATAAATACTCTCCAAAGTACGCATCGAAGTTGTGCCAACGGGTATAATATTACCTAAATTTGCTAACAGATTTTCAATATTTTGTTTATTAATAACGACCTGTTCATTGTGCATTTTATGCTCAATGATGTTCTCCACTTTAATCGGCTGAAAAGTTCCTGCTCCTACGTGTAATGTTAAGAATTCTTGCTTAATATCTTGTTTTTCAAGGTTTTGCAAAACTTCTTGCGTAAAATGCAAACCAGCGGTTGGAGCGGCAACGGCACCTTTTTTTTCACTGTAAACAGTTTGATAAGTCTCATAATCAGCCGTTTCTGCCTCACGATTTAGGTAGGGCGGAAGCGGAATTTGTCCAAGCGATTGGATTAAATCTACGAATTTTCGATTTTCGGTTTTATTTCCAAAATCTATATTTTTCCATGATAATTTAATGTAGTTCTTTTCTGCATCAAAAAATGCTGCATTTACTTCAACTTCTTGTCCTTCAATCGTAAGAATTTGGGTTAAAATATCCCCTTTTTTCCAACGTTTTCGGTTGCCAATCATGCACTCCCATACGCACCAGTCTGTTACTTCCATGGCCAAATTAATTACGGGCGTTGGCAGTACGGGATGTAATAAAAAAAGTTGAATTATGGCTCCTGTGACTTTTTGGAAGTTAATTCTGGCAGGAATTACCTTGGTATTATTGAAAACTAAAACACTATTTTTGGGTAAATAATCGGTAATGTTTTTGAAAATTGTATGCGTGATTTTCCCTTGCTGATAAACTTGTAATTTCGATTCGTCACGTTTGGGCAAAGGAAATTTTGCGATGCGTTCATCGGGTAAATCGTAGGTATAATCGGAGAGTTTGATATTTTGCATGATTGCGTGAAAGTGATGGTGGACGGATTTTACGGATTTGTCTGCCGCTGCGGTCTAATCCGTAAAATCAGTCTGCCATTAAATCAAGAATTAATCCTCAACAATTTTAGGTTTCGTATAAAGAATTCTTATCGGTAAATAAAACAACCAAATCAGTAAAAACACGATTCCCAAAACCAATAAATACGTATAATCTGTTTTAAATGAGCGTTCGTCATTTAGGGCTAACAATGCTCTCAAAGCCAATAATAAAAATGTGTTGATGATGGTTGGAAGGAAATTTATCCAATTAATTACTACGCCAATGAACTGTTTTGGGTCTTTGAGCCAATCTTTATTTGGGATTGATTTAAAGGCAGTTATGGGCAATTTTTTGACATTACTTACCAACAAAACGATCAAAATGTTTAGAGAAAACATGATAGCTCCGAAAAGATAGAAAACCTGATTTTTAGGTAAAAAACCATCTCCACGACCATCGGCACCAAAATGAACGCCAACATCATCAGGTAAGCCCCGATAGGTAAATAATAGAATGATAATGAAAGCAAAAATAGACAAATAGCGTCCGACTCTGGAAATAAAATATTCTATGCTCATTTATTTTAGGAAATAGTGATTTGGAATCAGTCAAAATTACTTCACTTCAAAACCACTATTGATTTGTTGTAAAATTTAACCACAAAATTACGCCACAAAGCCGAAGTATTCTAATGAAAATATCTAATTGGAAGTACAAGTCAATAAAATTAGTTGTTATGACAATTATTTATTATTATTTTTTGCAGGATATTTTATTAAAAAAATGTAGCTTTGTGTAGTAGAGGTTTTAGTGGTAGGGTGCTGGGTTTTAGTGATTCAGACGGAATTACTTGCAAACTTTTCTAACCCCTAAAAACTGACACTTAATACCTTGACATAATGAAAATCTATACAAAAACGGGCGATAAAGGACAGACTTCTTTGGTAGGAGGTACACGAGTTTCTAAAACAGAACTTCGCATTGATGCCTACGGGACAGTGGATGAACTTAATTCTTACGTAGGATTAGTGCGTGACCAAGCGATAAATCAAGGTAGAAAGGACATTTTGAAAGAAATTCAAGACCGACTTTTTACGATTGGCTCAATTTTGGCATCTGAACCAGAACAAACCAAAAAACGCATTCCCGACTTGCATGAAAGCGATATTGAATTGCTGGAAAAGGAAATGGACAGGATGGATGAAAGTCTTGAACCTATGCGTTTTTTCATCTTGCCAGGCGGGCATCAATCAGTTTCGTTTGGACATCTTGCTCGTACGGTTTGCCGAAGAGCGGAAAGAGTTGTGCTTCGATTGGCAGAAGAATCAGAAGTTAATGATTTGGTAATCAGATATTTAAATCGTTTATCGGATTATTTTTTTGTATTATGTAGAATGATGATTAAAGAATTAAACATAGAAGAAATCTCGTGGAAACCGAGAGTATAATTAATAATGAATAATTAATGATTAATAGTAGAATAATCTGTTTTCTGATTTTTAAATAATTATTCTCTGTTAATTCTTAACTATTAACTAAAAATCATGACAGATACCTTGCAAATTGATATTCATCCGATTGAAAAATCGAGAATTGATACGGTTGATTTTGACAACCTTGTTTTTGGACGTTCGTTCTCCGACCACATGTTGTCGGTAGATTATCAAAATGGCGAATGGCAAACGCCTCAAATTGTCCCTTTTGGCGACATTACTTTCTCGCCCGCTATGATGTCGCTCCATTATGGACAAGCAATTTTTGAAGGGATGAAAGCCTACAAAAGTAAATCAGGCGATATTTTGGTCTTTCGACCAGAAGAAAACTGGAAACGTCTGAACAAATCAGCCGAGCGTATGTGTATGCCAGAAGTACCAGAAGAAATTTTTATGGAAGGGCTTTCTCAACTTCTTCGTTTGGATTCTGGATGGATTCCTGCTAAAGAAGGTTGTTCAATGTACATTCGTCCTTTCATGTTTTCAACGGATGGATACGTGGGCGTGAGTCCATCGAAAGGATATAAATTTATGATTTTCACTTGTCCCGTTGGAGCGTATTACACTAAACCAATTCGTGTGCGAGTGGAGACCAAATATATTCGTGCGGCTCATGGAGGTGTAGGTTTCTCGAAAAATGCGGGTAATTATGGCGGGTCACTATACCCAACAAAATTAGCGGTTGATGCAGGTTATGACCAAATTATTTGGACGGATGCTTCCGAACACAAATACGTTGAGGAGGCTGGTACTATGAACTTATTATTTGTGATTGATGGAAAATTAGTAACTGCTCCAACGGGCGATACTATTTTGGATGGCGTAACTCGTAAATCAGTAATTCAAGTGGCTCGTGACTTTGGCATGGAAGTAGAAGAACGCCAATTATCTATCAAAGAATTGACTGAAGGAATCATCTCTGGAAAAGTTCAAGAAGCATTTGGAGCGGGAACGGCTGCCGTGATTGCCCCTATTGCAACCATTGGGTACGATGGAGTGGATTATGAATTGCCTGCACAATCAGCTAATTTATTTTCACGTAGAGTATTCACAGAGATTGATAATATCAAAACGGGTAAAATTGCTGATGTTCGTGGGTGGGTTATGACGATTTAAAAGAGTTATATTTTATTTTTAAGGACGGCATCGCTTCGAGTAATGCCGTCTTTTTTACAACAAAATAGCAGGATTTACCAAATTATTTTTAATCGCAAAAATTACTAAACCTGCCGTATTTCTTGCGCCCGTTTTTTCTAAAAGGTTATTCCGATGTCCGTCTACAGTTCTGACGCTGATAAATAATTGTGCTGCAATTTCGTGCGCTGTTTTTTCCAGACAAATTAAATTTAATACTTCTATTTCTCTGGTACTCAGCGTGATAGGGATATTTTCATGCACCGATACGTGAGATTTTTTGTTGGTCAGTCTTTTATGAAACGTACTCAAAGTATCTTCACTAAAATAAAAACCCTTCTCGATTACCCCTCTTATTGCTTTCTCAACATCTTCGGGTTCAGCATTTTTAAATAGATAAGCACTTGCGCCCAATTCAATTAAATGAATCACAAATTTCTCTTCGTTATGAATGGAAAGGACAATGACTTTTTGCTCAGGATAGCGTTCGTGGATAATCTTCATCGTGTCAATGCCATTGAGATTGGGCATTGACAAATCCATCAAAATCACATCGGGTTTTTGGGTAGTCGTTTCCAAAAAATCCAACAGTTTATTTCCGTTATCAGCTTCACAGACCACAGAAATATCTTTAAAAGTATTGACAATCGCAGCCATTCCCTTTCGGAAAAGTACTTGGTCGTCGGCAATGGCAATGGTAATGGTTTTCATAGTTATTTTCGGTTTTAGGAGTTGAGTTTTAGGTTTTAGAGGGTGGGAGTTAGGCTCTCATTACCAATCCTTACCTCACTTGCTAACACTTAACCCCTATAATAACTTCTACCCCTTTTTCAACGGTGGGTATATACGTTAATTTACCGTGAATCATATTCACTCGGCTTTCAATATTTTTTAAACCCAATCCTCTTTTGGTTAAAGTTTCAAAGTCAAAACCTTTTCCGTTATCTTGATAAATAACGGTAAGTCGTTGATTATCAGGCTTAAATTTGATATTTACTTCGCTGGCTTGTGCGTGTTTGAGGGTATTGTTGAGGAGTTCTTGGAGAATGCGGTAGAGCGCTAATTCTAATCGAATTTCTAATCTCTCCAAATGATTAAAATCAAGACTAATCACTAAATTGGAAGCACTTTCAATTTTATCGCAAAGCGTTTCCAAAGCATATTTGAGTCCGAATTCGTCCAATCCGTGCGGAAGCATGTCGTTTGAAATTCGCCTAACGTTTTCTATCGTACTGTCAATGAGTTGTTTACTATCCACAATTATTTTTTCCGTATTTTCGCTTGCCTGCTCTTTACTCATATTCAATTGTCCTACTTGCAGTCGAAGCATTGAAAGTGCCGCCCCAATTTCATCGTGCAAATCTCTGGAGACTCGGCGGCGCTCGTCTTCCATGGCATCAATACTACTCTGAAAAAGGTCTAATTGATGCCGAGATTTCATCGATTCGACATCGGCTTTATTCCGAAGCAAACGTTTTTGATAAGCGCTAACGAAAAACAACAACATTCCCGCTAATAAGAACATTAACAACGTTCCACCAAAAAGTAAAATATAGATATCAATTTGGGAAGGCATTGAATTACCGTGTGTAAGTGATGAAAATTGACAAATTATTTTATTTATATGAAATTAAAAGATAAAAATGATTATACAAAATATATCTTATACATTTCTATTAAGCGGTAATTTCCAAAGTCCAATTGAGATGAGAAAATACATAATTGTCATAAAAAAAGCGTGTAATGCCCAGATAATCATACCCATCGGTTTGCCTTGTGTGAGAATAAAATTGCTGAACGTAAAAAGGAATAAACAGCCCGAAAAGTAGAATAAAAAGCCTGCATTTATCCAAAATATGGGTGAGTCCGAAGGGTCTTCATCTTGAAATTCATCAAAGGTTTTGTATAAATAAAATACGGTATAAGCCACAATAATTACACATTCTAAGGTCTTGGCGTAAGAGTTAAAAGTGAAGGGATTGTGCCATACAAAGGTATCAATTAATGAAAAAACGATGAAAATTAAGAAGATTGTGGGGATAGTTTTGGGAGAAATATACCGTTTGAAAATCTCATAGTAAAACCATGAAATGAAGAAAAACTCGGTTAATACGTAAAGGTGAAAAAGGTAAAGATTATGAATTTTATAAATTGCCATTGTTTTTGAAATTAATTCAAAAACAACGCTATTGCAGGTAAATAGAAATATTATCTTTAGCTCATTTTTTAAATATTTTCTTTTAATAATTCCGATTACGAATGGTAAAGGGACTATCCAAGAGACGTTTTCAACGATAAAGGTAGAAAGTATATGAATATCCATACTTTGAGTTTGTTAAACGACGGAATAAATTACTCCATGATTATAAGCTGAAATCTTGGAGCAAAAATTGCCAAAAATTAGTTCATCAAAGGACTTAGATCATCACAAGTTGGTGGACAAGGATTAGAAAAATCATAAACAAAATATTCAACAGTTCCATCATTGTGAGCCACGGCATTTTCGTCAATTAAATCCCTAATGACAATTACTTCTTCGCCATCTTCTTCGGTTGTCATAACCTCTTTTTTGGCGGCTACTAAAAACATTTTTTCGTAGCCGTCCTCCGTCAATCCGAAATAAACTCTTATCGTATCTACCTCATCAGGAGCTTCGTTAATAATATCCATAAGCTCTTGTCTATCGACGGCAAAGGCATCCACTTTATGGGCCGCACGCCAACGTCTGGTATCTTCCTGTGCTTGTTTTAAAGGGTAGTGATAATTCGGGGGATGTTTTTCTAAGTGACTCATTAGTTAAATTTGTTTATATGAAAGTTTTGCCCTCAGATCCAAGCCAAAACTATGACTGAGAAGATTATCCGCCAACAATCAAGGTTACCACAAAACTATCGAAAATTGCTCTTTCAAACACGGGTAAAAATACCTGTTTTAATAAATTTAGCCACACATTAAAACCCAACCTTTCAATAATAAAATCAGCAAAACTTTATTTTCTGCCACATTCATCTCAAATACAGATTTCCTTCAAAAACATTTCCGAAATTGCGCTATGAAAATTCTCATTATCGAAGACGAACCTTCACTATTGTTGTCAATGCAACAATATTTGGCGGAAGAAGGCTACCTTGTTTCAACGGCAAATACTTTTCGAGAAGCAATCGAAAAAGTAAACGACTATGATTATGATTGTTTGGTAGTAGATATTACGCTTCCCGATGGGAGCGGTTTGGATATTATTAAGGAATTGAAACAAGAAAAAACCAACGTGGGCATCGTAATTGTTTCGGCAAAAAATTCTTTAGACGACCGCCTCAAAGGATTGGATTTAGGAGCCGACGATTATCTCACAAAACCCTTCCACCTTTCTGAATTAAATGCCCGAATAAAATCAGTGTTACGAAGAAGATTTTTTGAAGGAAATCCTAAAATCACTTTCCAAGATATTAATATTTTACCCGAAAATCAAGAAGTTTTTGTGCAGGATGAATTGGTGGAATTAACCCGAAAAGAATACGAATTATTGGTGTTTTTTATCTCCAACAAAAACCGAATTCTCTCAAAATCTGCCATTGCCGAACACCTTTGGGGCGACTCGATGGATTTGGCCGATTCGCACGATTTTATTTATACCCACATCAAAAATTTACGTAGAAAATTAATCGAAAAAGGTTGCCCCGATTACGTAAAAACTCGCTACGGGGCAGGTTACAGTTTTTCAGAAAAATCATGAAATTACTATTAAAAACGGCCATTTATCTATGTTTAGCCTCTTTTCTGATGGCCATTCTTGGGGTGTTTACCTTGAAAGGATTTATCCATAAATCTACCATCCATGAAATTGATGAATTATTGATTTCACATTTTAAAAAAGTAGAAAAAAAGATAAAAAATACCGCAAACTCGTCTTTTATCATGGGCGATTTAGATGATAATCCCTATCTGCAGGGCGTTTCAAATACCATGATAATTAACCCAATATTTTCAGATTCTACGGAAATAGATTTGCGTGAAAATGCACTGGTAAAAATTAGAGTTTTGAAAGCAACGGTGCAAAGTAAACCGCAAAATTATTTAGTAACCATCACCCAATCTTACGAAGAATTTGAAGAAATTTCTGCCAAATTGTCGTGGGGTTTAGGGCTATATTTTTTGGGATTTTCCCTGTTATTATTGATGATAAATTTCTTGATTTATCGACAATTATGGAAACCATTTTACGAAATAATTAACCATCTCAGAAACTACCAACTCAACAAATCGACCCCCACTATTTTCAAAAAAGAAACAACCGAAGAGTTTAATTTACTAAGCCAAGCTTTGCATCAAATGACGGAGCGAATCAGTAAACAATTTACCTTGCAAAAGGAATTTACCGAAAATGCTTCTCACGAAATTCAAACGCCCATTGCCGTAATTTCGGCAGAATTAGAAACCCTTTTAGGCTCAGAAAATTTGCCTGAAAAAGAAACGAATCACATCCAAAAATCAATGGATTCGCTCCAAAAATTATCGCAATTAAATAAGTCATTATTGTTGTTAACGAAGATTGAAAATAACCAATTTTCGGAAACGGAAGAAGTCAATTTGAGTAATTTAGTAAAGAATCTTTTGGAGATGTACCAAGACTTTGCCGAACATAGAAATATCAAAATATCTCAAGAAATTCAACTGAATCAAACCTTAGAAATCAACCCATTATTGGCAGAAATCTTAATCGGAAATCTTTTGAAAAATGCCATTCGATATAATCAAAACGGGGGAAATATAAGGTGTGTTTTGAAGGATAAACAATTGACAATCAGTAATAAAGGTGATAGTTTGCCCTTTCCAGAAACACAGCTGTTCAATCGTTTTATCAAACATCCAAAACACCCAGAAGCTACGGGTTTGGGTTTGGCAATTGTCAAGCAAATTTCGGAACAATATGAATTAAAAATAACGTATCAATTTGATGAAATGAAGCAAGAACATACGTTTAGGGTAAAATGGTGAAATACTTCCGTCTTCAAATTGTCTCCAAGATCAATCCATAACTTTGTCAAAATAAATAAAAATCAATGAAAAAAATCTTTTTAATCAGCTTACTTTTATTCATCGCAAAAACTGTAATTTTCGCTCAAACAAACAGCGTAAAAATCAAATTAGAAGATGTACTATCCCACGAACCACTCGTTGGGGCAACTGTCAGACTCAAATTTAATAGTAAAATTGGTGCTTCGGCTGATATAAACGGCATTGCAGAATTAAAAAATGTTCCTGTTGGAAAACAAACTTTTGAAGCCAGTTTTATTGGGTATGGAGAAAAAGAATTTACCTTAGAATTGCCACTAACCGATGATAAACAGCCCTTCATAGTAGGATTAACGCAGGGTAAGGAAGATTTGGAAGAAGTGGTGGTCACGTCTTCCCGCACTAATTCACGCATTGAGGATTTACCGATAAAAGTGGAAGTGTTAGGACAGGAAGACATGGACGAAGAAAGTGCAGTTGTTCCTGGAAATGTAGCCAGTATTTTGGGCGATATTTCTATTATTCATATTCAAAAAACTTCCCCAACCAATGGCAATCAAGCCATCAGAATGCAGGGTTTAGATTCAAAATATACGCAAATTCTGCGTGACGGAATTCCTCTTTTTGAAGGTTTTTCGGGCAACTTAGGTGTTTTACAAATTCCACCTTTGGATTTACGTCAAGTGGAAGTTGTAAAAGGCTCGGTTTCAACGCTTTTCGGGGGTGGTGCAATCGGTGGAATGATAAATATTGTCTCTAAAACACCCAATTCAGAAAGCCCCGAAATTACGGCAGTTTTTAACCGTACAAACCTAAAAGAAACCAATTTGAATACCTATTATGCCCAAAAATATGGTAAAGCAGGACTTACGCTTTTCGTAGGATTAACCGACCAAAAAGCCGTTGATGTCAATGGAGACGGTTTTTCTGATAGTCCGCTAATTAAACAATTGTCTTTTCACCCAAGATTTTTTTATACATTTTCCGATAAAAATAAACTCAATTTGGGTTATTCGCTCATCAGTGAGAAACGGGCTGGGGGCGTTGTGGATGCCGTTAATAATGAGGAAAATAATGGTGTTAAATTCGTATCCGCCACTGATTTTCAAAGACATACGGTTGATTATAATTTCAATCACGAATTCAGAAAAGGACACACTTTCACCTTGAAAGGAGCACTTTCTTATTTTGATAGAAATTTCACCGAGCAAAGTCGTTTCTTTAAAGCCAATCAAATTTCTTCTTATACTGAGGCAACGGATTATTTAGAAACGGGTAAACATAAATTGGTTTTTGGCGCAAATTTAACCCTCGAAAATTTCAGAAAACCGAATCCAGACAGTACTTTATTGACGAGTTATAATTACAGCACCATCGGATTTTTTGCCCAAGATGATTGGCAATTTACGCCTAAATTTTCTTTGCAAACGGGTTTGAGAGTAGATCATCATAACACTTTTGGCACTTTCGTTTTGCCAAGAATCTCAATGATGACAAAACCAACTGAGAAATGGACCATCCGTTTAAGTGTTGGTACGGGTTATAAAACGCCCAATGTATTTGCCAATCAAACGCCTGCAAATTCACTTACGAGTGTAAATTACTGGAATTTAACGCCTTTAGATGCCAATGTAAAACCTGAAAAT
This sequence comes from Arcicella sp., assembly GCA_040403295.1. Lineage (GTDB taxonomy): Bacteria > Bacteroidota > Bacteroidia > Cytophagales > Spirosomataceae > Arcicella. The sequence continues at coordinate 5,703 of JBBAKY010000055.1, read as the reverse complement.
TCAATCGGCAGTAATATTGACGTTGCTTATTCCACGCACATTGGCGAGCATTTTTCAGTACAACTCGACCAAGCATTTTACTATACCAATATCACCAATCCCATCATAGCGAGTGCCATTTCCACGCAAACAAATCGTACTCGTTTGACTAATGCTGCGTATGACGTAAATAGTATTGGAACGGATACTTATTTACGAATGCAGTACGATGCTATTGAATTTTATTTGGGCTACAATCACACCATTGCTAAACGGTCAAGTTCGGGCGAGTCTGCTTATTTACCCTTCAGTCCGCAAGATAAATTCTCATTGACTTTGGCATATACCATCGAAAATAAATGGCGTTTTGGCATTGAAAGTAGTTTTGTGGGGAGTCAGTATTTGTATGATAATCAGCGAGTTAAAGATTATTCTTTCTGGGCTGGGTCGGTTGAACGCAAATTTGGCACGCATTTGAGTTTAGTGCTTAATGCCGAAAATATCTTAAATATCAAGCAGTCAGATTACGAAACTGTGGTAACTGGAACCGCTCAGAATCCATCTTTTCGCCCTATTTGGGCTCCGCAAGAAGGAGCCATTGTGAATTTAGCTTTAAAATATAAACTATAAGTATTGAGCGATGAAATTTTTCCCAAAGTTCATCGCTCAATATTTATTTCTAATTCACCACTAAAGGGAGCAAAATATCAACGGTGGTTCCTTTGCCAAATTCACTATCAATTTCAATGGAGCCGCCATTTTTCTCAATCAATTCCTTACACAAAAATAAGCCAAAACCCGTTCCTTTCTCACCGGCCGTACCAGCTTTTATTTTAGGATTCGAGAAAATTTGTACTAAGTCATTCCTCTCAATTCCCACCCCAGAATCTGTAATTTTTAGATGTACAAATTGCCCTTTGATAGTGCTATTGATGTCGATTTGCCCTTGCGAAGGGGTGAATTTGATGGCATTATTTATTAAATTCCTCAGCACTGTTTTTATCTGATATTCATCCCCCAATGCCCGTAGATTTGTAGCCGAATTATTGGTTAGATTTATTTGTTTTTGCATGGAACTGTGATTAAATATCAATACTGTTTCATCAATGATAAAATTCAACTCAACCGGTGCAATATTTGGTTTTATCCCTTCCATTTGGGAGAGAGACCACAACAATAAATTTTCCAACATTCCGCTTAGATTATCCACATTTTGCGCTATAAGTTTCGATAATTCCTTGAATTCTTGCTGGCTAATGGATTCATCGTCAATCAATCCCATAACCCCTTTGAGTGATGATAAGGGACTACGAAGGTCATGGGCAATGATACTAAAAAGTCGATTTTTGGTGGAATTTATTAGCTGTAGTTCCTCTGATTGCGCTTCAATGATTTGTTTCCGAAGGTTTAATTCTTTGATGTTCCCTTTCAATACCATATAATCTATTCTATAAAAATAAGTAGTCATAAATATGGTTATATAAATGCAAGTAATCAATATTATTTCATTGTAAAATTCATTAAGTGATATTGAATGAAGAGGATATTTGAAAATTTTTACAATAATAAAAAATAAGTAATTAGTTAAAAAACCGATTATGTTGAAGGGTAATCTAAAGCAGACAATTGGCAAAACAGCATAAGCAATCAAGGCAAGTTCACCGTTTAAGTTCGTTTGTCCTCTCTGAATACTTAATAGCGTTTGAAAAAAAATTGCTGGGTAATACGCAAAAAAGAATGAATAGGCCAGTTTATTTTTCTTTAAAAAATAATAAGACGGAATACAACTAAATAAGATAGTTAATGCACTATATGGAATTTGAGGTTGTCCAGGCAAAAAATGTCTAATGCAATAAAATAAATGAATACCTCCGCCCAACCAAAATGCCACTTGAACAATTAATATTTGACGACTAACAAACATTGATTGATAATCCTCTCCAGTTTTGGATGTATGATGTGCATCGAATTGGCTCAAGTAGGTAGTTATATTTTTCATTTTATTAGTGATACTTTGATTAAGTAATCTTTGACAAGCTAAACAACGTTTTTATTGGTAGTAAATATTTGGTTGTCAGAGAGTTATTTTCTGAGAAATGACTATTGATAAACGAACAACTACTTATTAATAGGTCATTAAAATGTTTTATCTGCAAAAATTTTCTCAATATTTTCACGGTAAGTAAGGCCCAAGGGGATTTTATGGTTTTCTAAAATAACATTTTTGGTAGAAATTCCAATGACTTTTTTAAGAGGAACCAGGTAGGATTTATGAATTCTTAGGAAAGAATCCTTAGGAAGTTTGGCATGTAGTTCAGAGATTGATTCACTAATAACCGTAACTTTTTCCGAGGTAAACACTTTAGTAAAAGATGCCAAAGCCTCTATATAAATAATATCGTTTAAATTAAATTGCAACAACTCACGACCCACTTTCAAAAAGATAAAATTGTTCTTTGGTGTGGTTAATTCTTTAAGGCTTTTATCTTTTGAATTTATCCCTTCAATTGCTCTACTTACTGATTTTAAAACTCTTTGAAATGAGGCAGGTTTTTGAATGTAATCAGTAACGCCGATTTCAAATGCTTCCATTGAGTAATGCACATGATTTGAAAGAAGAATCACTTGGGGGATTTTTTCTAAAGAATTTAAGAGCATGATACCCGTCATTTCAGGCATTTCGATATCTGAAAAAATGATGTCCACCAAGCTTTCATGAATCGTAGGAATCGCTTCTATCGGATTATTGAAAGTTTGAATCAACTTTAGATGGGGCAATTTAGATAAATGACTTTGTAAAATTTGTATATCAATTGGATTGTCATCAATGATTATATAATGATAAGCGTTATTCATTTTTTGGAGTATAGTAGCTTTTAATACAAATGGCTATATTTGTAATGTAAATATAGAAAATTATGGACGTTCTATTTGTATTATTTTTAGAAAAATATTGATAGTAACTTACAAATAGAGAAATTGATAAATGGAGAAATTGATAAATGAAGAAATTTATTAATTAAGGAATTGACAACTAAATAAAACGATAAATAGAGTAAATACTTTAAAAGTTTTCTTTCTTAAAAGTATTCTTTCAATATTCATTTTGTCGTTATTCTCTGGTTTTGTTCACTATTTCATAGTTTCATTGAATAAATAAGGTCTTTGTAATTTAAACGAAATTACGGATGATTTTTCTGCCAAATTTGTATCTTAATATAGATTGCTAATGTTTAAATACCTAACTGCTTTTAAGAGATAAGATATTTTTCATTTCTAACTATATTTGGTGTGTTAGTGATGTGAAAAGAGTACAAGAATTTCTTGTGCTCTTTTTTGATGACTTTAGCACCTGTGAAAACGGTCTCAATAATAAATTTCTTAGACACAGATTTTAGCGTTGCATGGTAGCTAAAAACAAACAAAAAACGCCGCAAATATCATTGCAGCGTTTCCAAATCACTTAAACTCTATATTATGACAAATACTTCTATTTACTCTTACGTTTCCCAAATTGATAAGCCGCTCCTACCCGAAGAGATAAGCCTCCAGTTGAGCTACTATTATTGAAAGGTAATTGATAACCCGTTTCTGCAGTCGCAATAATTCTTTTGAAAAGCACATAATTTAACCCAGCTCTGGCAAAGACAAATGCCTGTACGTCACGGTTATTTCCATTGTTATTAAATACATTATCGTAACCATCTCGTCCATTTCTGCCAAAACGATTTCCTTTAAAACCATCACCGCCAATGCCTCCTCCTAAACCAAAGAAAGGCTGTAATCTTCTACTTTTAAAAGGCATCCAATTTACGCCCAATGAAGTTTGTCCTCTTGAAAAGGTTGTTCCTTCAAAATGATTACCTTGAATTTCACCCACTAATGACCAACGATTTGAAAATCCGTATTCAATTCGGAGTCCACTGGTGCCACCTACATTATCATTGGTATTATTTTCAAAGCTAATCAAACCACCACCCATTACGCCTATACGCAAAAATGCAGGTTTCAAAGGATTGAAAGAAACCCTCTTCTTTGTGGAATCTTTTTGTACTTTTCGTTCAAGTACCGATCCAAAAACTGTTTCTGAGTGTGTGGTTTGGGCAATTCCTGCCCATGAGCTTCCCAATAGGATTAGCCCTAATAATAATTTCGACTTCATTTGTATCGATGATTAGATATTTAAAAAACTGCGTAAATTTAATTTCCAAATCGATAGCTCAGGCCTACACGGCCACCTAAAACGGTTGGAACTGCTATTGTATTATTTGTGTTGCTTTCTTGCATTAAAGGTTTTTGATAATACACTTCACTATTGAAGGCTAAGTGCCTGGATAATTCAATATTAACGCCCGTATTCACCCCTATCAGGTGCGTAATTGTTTCTTGCGAACGTATCTCATTATCTTTTGTTTGGTCGTCAAAACGAAACCCAATATCAAACAAATTCGGTAATTGAATATTCCAACTTGCGCCAAAATAAGGCTTTATTTTTTCGCTAAATAATAAATTATAACGTCCTCCTATGCCAATTTTCGTAATCGAAAGTTTAGGGATTTCTGCTTTATTGGGTTGGTTGCCATTTTGTCGTGGATATTTAGGCATGGGAAAACGTTCCATACCATCTCTCCTGAAATCAAAAGACAGACTACTCTGTTGATAATCCAATACTACTCCCCAACGTTCCTGCCCTTTACTATTATTATATCCCAAAACGGTTCTAAATCCAATATCAGTGCCTCCACTATTTTCAAAATCATGTCCAATTGGTTTCTGAATACCACCCATCAATCCAATATTTACCGATTTCGGAATCAAAGAAAAATGGTTATCCTCTACCAAAGAATCTTCAGGAAATTCGATTACTTTATACTTTGATAAATCGTTATTGATTGCCATATTGTTAGCATTAAGAACGGGATTTTTACCTAATAATTTATTAATCCCAACATACTTTTCTCTTTCCGTAATACCTTGATTTTCAGTAAAGTTATCTCCATATTTTGCGTAATAAATATTGTTTGGATTATTAATTGAGTTTTGGTTTTTTGTTTGGATTTCTTTGATTGTTTGTCTAATAACAATTTGTCTATAGATGGTGTCATGGATGATAATTTTCTGTGGGCTAATTTCTGGGTCTGTTTTTTTATGTTCATAGACACTCACCAGCCGACTTTCCAAAGTTTGAACCTTTTGTCGAGTTTGGTTGAGTTGGTAATATAAAATTCCAGAAATTGTCATCAAGATTCCACCCAAAGCAGGCAAAGCCCACAACAGTCTGGTGAATTGTCTTTTAAGGTCGTGTCGGTCTAATTGTCCTTCTAAATTTCGCCAATCTTTATCAGCAAAATTTGGGAGATTAGAACCAAATAATTTGTCAAAATCGTTTTTCTCTTCCATTTTCTCAAAGAGGTATTAAATATTGTTTTTGCCTCTAAGACACCAAGTCTCAAAGTATATTTTAATTTATCTTCGTGCCTAAATTTACAATTCATTAATCAAAATCAATTCTTGTAATTTTTTCCTTGCCTTGTGTAAATTAGAAAGAGAAGTTCCAATTGAAACTCCTAACATTTCCGCAATCTCCTTATGTTCATAACCTTCAATTACATACAAATTAAAAACAGTTCTATATGAAGGTGAAAGTTGCTGAATCAAAAGGCCAATTTCTTCTACCGAAAATTTTCCGAATAAATCCAACTCAAAACCAACCTCTTGTGCTTC
>JBBAKY010000054.1:0-24928 GCA_040403295.1 Arcicella sp. | reverse complement strand
TCCCGTACGGACTACAAAAGGCTTCACAAATATTGTGAAGCCTTTTTCTTTTAGTTAGTTATCCATTTCTAAAAGCATAAAAAAAAACGCCCTTCAAAAGAAGAGCGTTTTTTTTATTATCGGGAAACGACATCGCCATTCCGCCATTGTTCTACCGTAGGAAACCAAATTGATTGATATTCGGCGTAACGTTGTAATTCGTAATGATCATCCGCAAATTGATTTGAACGCTTTGTAAAAGTAAAATTCAATTCAGAATATTGCGAGGCACGAGTGTAAGTCCAGATTTCTTTATCTTTCATACGAGTAATTCGTACTGGGTCGCCCATAATAATAAACACCATTCCTTTATCCGTTTTCCAACCATCTTTATAGGTCGTAAACAAGCGATTTGCCTTCTCCACACGCTGATAAAAAGCCTTTATCGTACGTTTGGCGGTAGCTTGATTACCTTGGGTTATATTCAACCAATAATTATCTAACGTTCTTTTGGGTTCTTTTGAATTATACAAATCATTGGTTTCAGCATTAGTACTCATATAAATCAAAGGGCGAACCAATTTCTCTGGACGAGTCAACTTTGGAAATCTTTTGTCCGTCACCACCATCCCAATTCCATAAACTTCCGTTGTATCTCTTGAAAAATAATAAAGTGCCTCATTTGACAAAACCATGGGCGTATTAGAAGTTACGGAAAAAGAAGAATCAACGTATAGACTTTTTGAAGCGGTTCTGGGCGTGGTGGACATCGGAGAAATGGCCGCCTCAAATTCGTATTTATATCGAAATGCTTTAAATGTTTGAGAGCGGTTGTCCAAACTTTTCAAGATAACGGTATCTTCCACAGAAAAATAATTTCTTGCTAAAGGTTTATTGCCAGTCTTGTCAAAAAACATAAAATAATCTCCCACTTTGCCCGATTGAAATCTTAATAAACAATCATTCACGGTACTATTATTCGTTTTTAAATCTTTTACTACCGTTTGAGCAACTGCCGTAAACAAATCTTTGGGTTTAGGAATATCAAACCAAACCGTAAGAAGCTCACCATCACTCGATACATTTTCAGAATTTATCGCAATTGTTCCTGAATTTAACAATTGCTGTTTGTTGATATAATCTGGATATAAACTATAACTTACAGAAAAATCCCTCATAGCATCGCCCAAACTAACATTTCTATTGGCATCTATACTCAAATAAACCCTCACTGAAGTACCATTATCCAAAAATCTACTTTTGGTAATTATTTTTTGTAAAGCAACTTTATTATCAAGAGGATTGGCCTGTTTCGAGCTTGGATTCGTTACCGCACAACCCGACAATATTGCCATTGAGAAGAAAGTTAATAGTATTTTTTTCATTTTTTATGTATCCTTTAATGCCAGGAAAATCAATTTGTGGTAGTATAACGAACCAATTTAACAAGTATTTTTCTGATGTCAAGCAAAAGCGGTAAATTTGGCATAAAATTATCAGATTTAGCTATTTGATGTTTGATATTCGTTAATCGTAAAATTATTAAATAAAAAAATAATCATGTATAAAACCACAGAAATTGCCTCCTCTGACCTCGTTTCCGATAATCCTATTCATCAGCGATTGTTATTTCCATACATTGAAGTTGCCAAAATGATTTCGGGAAATTTACTCGAAATTGGTTGCGGGACGGGTCGAGGCGTGGCAGTTTTAGCGCCTTCTATTTCAAATTATACGGGTGTTGATAAAAACGAGCCTTTGATGACCAAGCTTTCAGCAGAATATCCGAATTTCAAATTTATTGATATGTTTTTACCGCCGTTGAAGGGCTTGGAAGACAATACTTTTGATTATATTGTAACCTTCCAAGTGATTGAACACATTGAGGATGACAACGAATTTATCAAAGAAGCCCACAGAGTCTTGAAACCAGGTGGAAAGCTGATTCTAACGACTGTGAACCGTAAATATTCATTATCTCGCAACCCTTGGCACGTACGAGAATACTTGGCGAGTGAATTGAAAAGTTTAATTCTAAAACATTTTTCAACCATCGAAACGAAAGGAATTCATGGAAATGCGAAAGTGATGGATTATTATGAAAAAAATAAACGTTCAGTAGAAAAAATTACTCGTTTTGATATTTTCAATCTTCAGTATCGTTTGCCAAGATGGATATTGCAGATTCCTTATGACATTGCCAACCGAATGAGCAGAAATATTATTCAAAAATCTGACAATCAATTAGTTACTAACATAACCTACAAAGATTATTTCTTGAATGATGATGCCGAGGAATGTTTTGATTTCTTTTATATTGCCACGAAATGAGCGGGGTGCGTAACCTTATGAGTTAAAAAAAATGCCGATTTGGAATTATCAGTTCCAAATTGGCATTTTTTTTGAAATTATTAACATTAACTGATGACTATTAATTGTTAATTGAATTTAACTTCTCGGATTCATTTTATACGTAATATTCACGGTTTCAGTTTTCTCATCAACGATTCCTGCATAAAATCCTGCAAAAACGGCTGCCGTTGGAATATCGATTTCATTTAAATTACGAATGTCCCATTTCACTTTGCGAGCGTCGATGCTCATGTGAATTACCAACTGATTTTTATTCTTTTCGATGATGTTCCAAGATACTTCTTCACCATCTTCAAATTCCATTAATAACTTTGTATTATTGTCTTTCAAATCCCAAGTGCCCATGTGTTTTTGACCGCCTTCGTCCGTATAAACAACTTTTTCATCGGCGGATATTTTAAAAGACTCTTTTGAAAAATCGTGTAAGTTAGCGTCAATTCCACGTTCATATAGTACATTCTTACGAGCATCTGCTTGATAATTCACAACATTTACTACCCAGTTTCTTGATAACATTTTAACCAAGGTATCATCGTCCACTTCTTGAACAGTTACTGATTGATTTTTTTGAGGGGACAAATTACTTTGCTGCTGTTTTACTTTGCACGCATAAACCACCGAGCTAAATACTAAAATAGCTACGGTCAATTTAATCATTTGTTTCATATATTCCTTACTTTTAGATTAGGTAAACCTCTTTTGGTTTACGTTTATAAAATAGATAATCACCGACTTCGACAAGAAGTCTATTTAATGAGATAACTAATTGGTTATTGATGTGTGGTATTAGGATTATTCTGTGAAATGTTTTCCTGTGATACGTCAGGAATGAGAAAAGAAATTGAGCAAGTATCTGATTAACAGATATTTAAGAATGGTGAATTGTGTGATACTTCAAAGAACGATTTGTACATTTCCACAGACAGTTCATAAAGGTAATACATTTAATTTTAAAAAAACTAACCGTTTAATAGAAAGATGGAATTGTACTATTAAATGATTCATATAATTATACCTATTCCCCTAAGAATACAATTACTTTTTCAGAATAGTTCAATAATGATAATTCAACAAAAAACCGCTCCTTTTCAGAAACGGTTTTTTGTTGAATCGGGATTTAATCCATGTTTAATAGACTTAATCAAAATAGTCAATTTAACGTTTTACTTTTTCAAAATTGGGGCTAAGGTTTTGAATTTGCCATCAATTTTAAAATCATACTTCAAACCTAATATTTCGGTAATCATTGGATAAACGTTCACATTTTCAAAACCTTCAATTTTTGTTTGTGGTCTGAAAGCGGGACCCCAAGCAAAAAAGGTAGCGTGCATATCTTCAATGGCTTTTGTGCTTGTTCTTTATTATTTGTTCGGTTAGGAATAATTTGTTGAGTTAAATCCGAAGAAAAAGATGCCAAAGAACTCAGGCAAAACAAGAAAGGAATAAATCGTTTTACGATGGTATTTATTTAAAAAAAAACTATAATCCTGTTTGAAATGGACTAAGATATTTTAGTTGGGATGAATTAACTAAAGACAAAATTTAGTCCATTCCGATTCAAAAACAAAAAACATGAGCCAAGTAAACCGCATTAGTCTTTAAAACATCGCCACAAATAACCCTTTTTTTAGAAGAATTTAGAAACGAAAAACATAAACATAAAAAAGACAGCGAAAACTTTACGAACTTTGTAGGAATATTTAAGTTCAATTATTGATATGACAACAGAAAACGATTCAAAAGATTATAAGAAACCAGAAGGTTACAAGAAACCTGATGGCTATAAAAAACCATTCCAAAATAATTTTTTCAACCAAGCAAAACCTGAAAGTAAGGATATTGTCTTTGGAATTCAATCCGTTTTAGAAACGCTTCGTGCAGGGAAAGAGATTGACAAAATACTGGTTCAGCGGGAATTAGGGAGTTTGGAAGTACTGGAATTCGCTCGTATGCGTGGCGTTCCTGTACAAAAAGTACCTTCGGAGAAATTAGACAGAATCACCCGCAAAAATCATCAAGGTGTTATTGCTTTCGTTTCGGCCATTAATTATGCCAAGCTCGAAAACGTAGTAGCTGATGTGTATGAAAAAGGGCAGGTCCCTCTGCTACTCGTTCTCGACCGTATTACGGATGTGCGTAATTTTGGAGCAATTGCTCGTACGGCAGAATGTACAGGTGTTCACGCTATTGTGATACCCACAAAAGGAGCAGCACAAATAAATGCCGATGCGATGAAGACTTCTTCTGGAGCGTTGAATTTCTTACCAGTTTGCCGGGAAGAAAATTTATTTATGACCATCAAGTATTTGCAAAATTCTGGTATTCAGGTTGTTGCATGTTCTGAAAAATTGTCAAAAAATATTTATGAAATTGATTTTACCGTTCCTACTGCCGTAATCATGGGCTCGGAAGAGGACGGAATTTCGGAAGAATTGTTGCGTATTGTTGATGAATTAGCCACCATTCCAATGGCCGGGCGAGTAGGTTCACTAAATGTTTCGGTAGCAACGGGCGTAGTTCTATTTGAAGCATTACGCAAGCGTTTGGCATAATATTGGACTGATTTAGTTTATTTTTAAAAATCCTTGGCATTGGCATTTCACCAATTTCAAGGATTTTTCTTTGTATTTTACCGTATAATCACTCAGCAATACCGTTCACTAATTCATCGTTTGTCATGGATTTTAATTCCATAAACTTATCCTATCTTTGATATATGAAATCAATCCCAATAAAAATATTTAAAATTGTTACCATAAATTAGTAATTCCGAAAGCCTGATGCTGATAGTATTAGGCTTTTTTGTGGAATTTAGACAAAATAAAAAGAGCATCGCCATTAGCAATGCCCTTTCCCGTCTTACCTCTAAACCTATTTAACTATGAAAAATCTTTATGTCTTTGTCAATTTTAGTTTGTTAGTTAGAAAAAAGTGGTGTTTCCAAAGAAAACACCCTTTCCCGTCTTACCTCTAAACCTATTTAACTATGAAAAATCTTATTTGTTACTATTCCCTTCTTATTAGTTTAGAAAAAAGTGGTGTTTCCATAGAAAACACTCTTTCCTGTCTTACCTCTAAACCTATTTAACTATGAAAAATAACTGCACTATTACCAATAAATAAACTAATTACGCACTCCATCGAATCTTTTCCTCAACCTTAAAATAATTAATTTAATAAAAAAAGTGGTGCTTCCATAGGAAGCACCCTTTCCCGTCTTACCTCTAAACCTATTTAACTATGAAAAATCTTATTTGTTTTCTGAATGAATACTTATGATTTGCGAATTTTATTATTCTTTTACACAAAAAAAATATTCTAATTTTATGAGTAATAATACTTAATAGAAATTCAAGTAAAATTCTCTTTAAATATGCACTAATAATGTTGAATTTTAAAAATTTGTTGTTTGATTGTTATCAATTAATAAACATAATAAAAGCGCTAAAAAGTTCCCATTATTTATGCTATTGCTGTTATATTCTTTTAACGATAAAGTATTTAATGAGTCACAGTAATTTGAAAAATATTTCAAAATAATTCTTAGAATTATCTAAAAGGTGTTTTTACTATTCAACGATGCAAAGTTCTGCAATATTATTGAATCTTGCAAGTTTTTCTTGCAATTGTCTGAAAATTTAATTTGCTAACTCGCTAATAGTCAGTAGCCAAAGTGGCTACTGATGCTTTAAAAGGCTTTTTCCCAAACATTATTTCGTAAAGGCTTACAAAAGTTTGCAAACATTTTGTTTGAAATATCCAAAACAATATTAGCCAAATCTTAGAATAATACAATTACTGATTAAATGAATTCATAGTCTTATCTAAGCCCTGTAAACAGAAGCTCATAATCATTTCTGAAGCCCTATCTAAATGTTCTGGTAATTGTTCAAATTGCGCTGCCTGGAAGTTACCTAACACATAATCAATCTGCCTTCCTTTGCCAAAATCATCCCCTACACCAAAGCGAAGTCTCGCATAGTCAGAATCACCTAAAATTTCTTGAATATTACGCAATCCATTATGTCCACCGTGTGAACCTTTAGGTTTCATTCTCAACTTTCCGTAGGGCAAAGCAATATCGTCCGTAATAATTAAGACATTTTCTTTCCCTACTTTCAATTCTTTCATCCAATAATTAACGGCTTTTCCGCTCAGATTCATAAAAGTGGTGGGTTTAATTAAATGAATTTGTTTGCCCTTATGCTTTATTTCTGAATGATAGGCGAGACGTTCCATCGAAAACTTTGTCTCAAATTCACCCGCCAATCGGTCAAGAACCATAAAACCGACATTATGACGAGTTAGCAGATATTCAGGCCCGATATTTCCAAGACCTACGATTAGATACTTCATTTAGATTGTATTTTTAATTTAGATTTTTTTAATTTCGTACTTAGGTTACGCATTTTGCTAAGTTAATTTTTTATTCAGATGTTTTTTAAGGTAACTATCTGATTTACAGCCATTTTTTATCGTCTTGTTAAGATAATAATTGCTATTAATTTTACTTAAATGAATCGGTAAAATTGAGTAATTTTGCCACTTATAAATTTCCCATGAAAAAAAGTACCCTTAACATAAAAATAATAGTTTTAATATCGTTGATTCTGTATTTTAGCGTAAATAGTGTTTTTTCTCAAAATGATAAAGCTCTCCCCGCCCCCATTAATACCTCTAAGTTTACAGAATACGCCCCGTCAGTCAGTGCTGATGGTAGAACGCTTATCTTCGAGTCCGACCGTCAAGGAGACTGGAAACTTTTCGAATCAAGGCGAAATGGCAAAAATTGGTCTGTACCAACTGCAATTCCCAAAATTACGACTACTTTTTTTGAAAAAGCTCCTCTCGGTGGCCCTTGTTTAAGTTACGATGGTAATTTATTGTTTTTTTCTGCTAATGGAAAAGATTCTGACGGACACGAAGATATTTATTATTCTATTCGTGAAAAAAGTGGTTGGTCAGCTCCGATGAATTTAGGAAGACCCGTAAATTCAGTAGATTACGAAGGATATCCGTCCTTATCCGCTAATGGAAAATATCTTTATTTCGCCCGAGCAAAATACGTTTTTGGCGATGAAAAAGACCCCCAGCAACGTTGTTATCGCATTATGCGGGCGGAACGTGGAGAGGATGGCACATGGCAAACAGCCTTAGAATTACCAAGCCCAGTCAACCTTATTTGTGAAAAAGCCCCAAGAATCATGCCCGATGGCAAGACCTTAATGTTTTCATCAATCAGAAAAGATGGTCAAGGAAATTTTGATATTTATAAATGTGAATTGCAAGAAAATGGCACTTGGACGAATCCCGTTGCGTTGGATATTTTGAATACTTCGGGCCCTGACCAGTTTGTGGCAGTACCTGCGTGCGGAGAAATGATATATTACGTAAAGGAGGGGGATATTTATACCACCACCGTTCCGATTGAGGCAGTTGCTACAATTCAAGGATACATTACTGATTCAACTTCCAACAATCCTTTATCCGCAAAAATTTTGGTGTCGGAATTTAATAATCCCGACACAGTTATTGCTGAATTTACCTCGGATGCTTTGGACGGACGGTTTTCGGTGGTTTTAATTCCCAAAGGCAAATACAATTTTGAAATTAATGAATCAGGATATTACCGTAAGAAGATTGTGGTCGATTTATCCGAAAAAAAAGATTGTGAGACTTTCGAGCAGGATTTTAGGTTAATACCCTTGGGAGGAAAAGTAAAGAGTAGTGAAGAAATGTTTAAACTCAGTTTTTTAGCGATTGATTCACAGACCAATTTAACGGTTCCCGCCAATTTTGAAGCCAAAGAAGTTATTACTGGACAATCAATTGCCCTTCAGTATAATCCTAATACCCTTCAAAATCAGGGTGGATTTCGTTTTAAAGAAGATTATTCTATTGAAGCTTCGATGAAGGGCTACAAAAATTCGAGCCTTTCGCTACGCATTGATGAAAAAAGTGAGCTTTTGCCCGTAAGTATCATTAAGTTGGATCCAATTTCTTCAAATTTTGTTGTAAAAGCCTACGATGCTGGTACGAACGATTTATTGAAAGAAACCAAAGTAACGATTACAGAAATTGCCACCCGTCAAATTGCTGAAGTAAAAGCAAATGCTGAAACGGGCGAGTGTGGAACAAATTTATTGACTGGTAAGCAATATAAAATAGTTATTTCATCAGAATTTTTTGAGGATCACGAACAGACCATTACTAAGAGTGAGACATTAAAAGATTTATCGGTAAAATTGATTCCTAAGCAAGTTTATACTGCCAATCTGATGGCGATGGATTTAGAAAAAGAAGAACCGATTGAGGCGAATTTCACCGTTACTTCTGAAAAAACAGGAAAAGTTTTTAAAGGCAATCGTGTAAAAGCGAAGACGTACTTTCCAGTAAATTTATTTCAAAATGATAATTTGAAAGTTGAAGTTGCTTCTGAAGGGTTTGCTACGGGTCGGGCATTATTAGAAATTACCAACATCAAGTTAGGAGAACATAACGAATACAATATCAAGTTAGCCATTGACCGTTATCCTTTAACCATCAAAGTAGTTGATGCCGAAACCCAAAAGCCCATTAAAGAAGCAGAAGTTAAAATTGCTGATTTGAAAACTTCGGAAGTAAAACAAGCCACTAAAAATAAGGCAAATGATTTTACGGCTAATTTGAAACGTTCAGGATTTTATGAATTAAATATCAAAGCGGAAGATTACGTAGAACTAACAAAACAGAAAATTGATAAAGCGCCCGAAGGTGGTGTAGTGAATTTTATGTTGCTGAAAAAGAAGCGTTTGCCCGTGAATTTTGCTTTTTTTGATATTCTGACCAATAAACCGTTAAAAGTAACTTTTAGCGTTCGATTGGAAAAAGAACAGAAAACATTTTCATTCAAAGACGAATCTGATGGAACGGTAAAAGTGGCTGAAAGAGAAATTTTCACCGTAGAAACCTCCGCTGATGGCTATAAACCAAAGCAAAGTACGTTCAATATGGCGGATTTTGCGGTTGATAAAAAATATTCATTTAATGTTAGTTTAGAAAAAGCCTTATTCGTGTTGAATATTAAGGCAACCAATAAAATAACGAATGAAACCGTAGCTATTGGAGATTATAAAATCACAGATTTGACCACAAAAACCAACAAAACGGATATGGTAAAATTACCTTCGGGTGATGCGACAGTGAGTTTAACCCCCGACAATAAATATCATTTAGAAATCATTGCGGAAGGTTTTGAGAAATTTGAACAGGATATTTCTAAACTTTCAAAAAATGAGTTGATTTGCCCATTAACCCCAAAACCGCAAGAATCAGCCTTGATTTTCTCAGCCGTTGATTCTACGAGTGGGCGAGTTTTGGAGGCTATTTTTAAGGTAACTCCTTCAAAAACAACCATTTTGACGCAAGGAAAAACTTCTGAAAGTTCGCCAGAATACAAATTGCCTTTAATCGAAACGGATAATTTTCATTTAGAGACTTTTGTAAAAGGTTACTACATTAAAAACGAAAATGTTACTTATACTTCATTAGGCAAACCCAAGAAACACGTGGTGATGATGTCTCGAAATTTTTCAGTTTTGAGTTTAAAAGCCTACGATGCCAACGACAATAAACCCGTTAGAGAAGTATATTATAGCCTGATTGATGCCATGAACAATAAACCCGTAGCAGCCATGATTACGATGCCAAACGGGGAATGTAGTGCCGATTTGAAACCTGGAAGAGAATATTTGATTAAGGCAAAATTGGCGGGTTACGATGATTATGAAAGTCGTTTTACCGCCAGTACCGACGACGTTAGCAAGCCCATAAAAATGCGTTCTTTAAGGAAATATAATCTTTTTCTGTATGCGATTGATGCTCGCAAGAAAAATAAAGTATCAGCAAATTTCAAGGTTTATGACCCAAGTAAAGAGGTTGTTGCCACAGGAAAAACGGATATTCTTCGTGAACAAATGGCAGTAGTTTTAACAGAAAAAACAAATTATTCGATTGAAATCACTGCGGCGGGCTATAAACCTTATGAAGGAAAAATTACGCCCGATAGCTCGATGAAAAATGCACCAATTGCTTCATGGTTAGTAAAAGATGACAGTAAATTCACGATTAGAGTATTGGATTTTCAGACTCGTAGAATTGTGGAAAAATGTACCGCAAAATTAACGGATGTGAAATCAAGTCAGGAATTAACGTTGGTTAAAAACGGGGATGAATATTCGGCAGAATTAAGCCCCGTGGCGAGCTATATGCTTGAAATTGAAGCCGTTGGTTATGCAAAATCAATTTTAAGAATTGATCCAAATACCGATCGAAAGCAGGATATTACCTTAATTAAAACGAGGGAACCCGTGGTAGCAAAACAATCTACTTTATCAGTCAGTACGGTAAATCCAAAAGAAAAATTGCCCAATTTGACAGGAAAAAGTTTCGAGAAAATTGAGAAAGGTAAAGCCATTGTGTTGAATAATGTTTACTTCGAGCAGAGTAGTTTTATTATGCAAAAAGAATCATCTACTGAATTAGATAAAATAGTTTCTATTTTAAAATCTAATCCGCAAACGAAAATTGAAATTGGTGGACATACCGATAACATAGGCGACCAACGTTTGAATTTAGCGCTTTCGGAAAACCGTGCGAAGGTAATTCTGAACTACCTTGTGAGTAAAGGAATTGAGGAAAATCGTTTACTTTATAAAGGATACGGCGGTACAAAACCCGTTGCTCCGAACGATAGTGAAGAAAACAAAAAGATGAATCGTCGGGTTGAAATTGTGGGAATTCAATAGATTTACAACAAATTATACTGAATTTAGCTTTAGATATATAGAAAACAACATTATTTAGTCCAACAATCTCAGAACGTATTTCGACCGTAAAACAATAAACTCAAAAACAAACCCCAATGAAAAAGCAACTCATTATTTTATTCTTTCTGATTATCGCCAGTTTTGCGGTTCAGGCCCAATCGGATGCAAACGCCCGCTTGTATGAACTACGAGTTTATTACGCTTCGGAAGGAAAACTTCCAGATTTAATGAATCGTTTTCAAAACCACACTTTAAAGTATTTTGAAAATTATAAAATGCGTTTAGAAGGTTTTTGGTTGCCTTTGGGAGAGAATAAAGAGAATAAATTGGTTTATGTTCTTTCGTATCCTTCACGTGAGGCAAGGGATAAATCTTGGAAAGAATTTATGTCTGATACTGGCTGGATAACGGTCATGAAAAATTCGGCAGTAAATGGTGAAATTGTGGCAAAAGTGGAAAGTACCTTTTTGAAAACCACCGATTTTTCACCCAACAACATGAAATCAGTAGGGAATAGAGTTTTTGAATTAAGAACGTATAAAACTACGCCAAACCATTTACCCAATTTATTATCCCGTTTTAGAGATCATACGGTGAAATTATTTGAAAATTATGGCATGGCCAATATCATTTATTGGACTCCCACCGACAAAGAACAAGGTTCAGAAGATTTATTAATTTACTTTTTAACGCACAAAACGAAGGAAGATGGTTTAGCTTCTTTCAAAGCCTTTGGCGCAAGTCCAGAATGGCAGGCAATTAAAAAAGCATCCGAAGAAAATGCAGGTGGTCCGTTGACCATTTCGGTTAAATCTGAATATATGGTTCCTGCTGATTTTTCACCCCTTAAATAGCGGTGAGCTTTAAGCGATGAGTTTTGAGCAAAACCTGCCAGTTCCATTGTTTAATGCTCATTGCTCATCACTCAAAGCTAAAAAAATAATGTCAAAAATTGCTCTTATTACAGGCGCTTCATCGGGTATCGGCAAAGCAACCGCCGAGGCCTTTGCCGATTTAGGCATCAATCTAATCCTTTGTGGAAGACGCTTAGACCGTCTTTATGAAATTCAGGAGGTTCTTTCAACGAAAGTAAAAGTAAATATCTTGACTTTTGATGTGAGAAATCGTCAGGATATCGAAAAAGCCTTGAATACACTTCCAGAGGATTTGCGAGCCATTGATATATTGGTCAATAATGCGGGAAACGCTCACGGATTAAGTCCCATTCAGGATGGAAATCCAGATGACTGGGATGCGATGATTGATGGAAATGTGAAAGGATTATTATATGTTTCTAAGGTAATTATGCCGTGGATGATTTCTCATAAAAAAGGACATATCATCAATATTAGCTCAATTGCGGGAAAGGCAACATATCCCAATGGAAACGTATATTGTGCTTCCAAAGCAGCGGTTGAAGCCATTTCAGAAGGAATGCGTTTAGACTTAAACCCTCACGGCATAAAAGTCACAAATGTTGCCCCTGGCGCCGTTGAAACGGAATTTTCGTTGGTAAGATTTAAAGGAGATGATAAAAGAGCCGAGGCTGTTTATCATGGATTTGTCCCTTTGACTCCCCAAGACGTAGCAGAAACAATTGCCTTTGTGGTAACTCGTCCTGCCCACGTAGTTTTGGCAGATATTACGCTATTTCCGATTGCCCAAGCATCAGCAACTGTGCTTCGGAGAGATGTTTAAATAAAGTCAAATTTTAGGCGAAAAAAGAATACAAAATCTTACTTACATGTATCTACACGAATTTTCATTTTTTATCAACTAAAATAGTTATTTGTCAAAAAGTGAAGCAAATAAAGTTGTATTTAACAGATATTTAATAGTAAAAAAGCATATATTTGTTTTAATTTTCATAGTTAAATAGGTTTAGAGGTTAAACAGATAAGGGCGGGAGTTTCTCCTGTCCTTATTTTTATTTTACACAATAAAATGGTACCCCCCTTGTGAGTGATGATGTATTGGTATTACATACCAATTTCTTTTAAAAATTTAATCACCTTTTCCATCATCTCTTTTTTGTAATAAATAGAGTCGGTATGCCCAGCATTAGGAACAAATTCAATTTGAGCTTTCAAGTTTAGATTTTTATAGGCACTCAATAATTCGATGGATTGATTAATGGGAACTTGATTATCCTGTTCGCCATGCGCAATAAATATGGGCGGGTCGGTGGCATCTGCTTGATAAAAAGGACTTGCCAGTTTTGCCAAGTCGGTAGCTTGTTCCAAAGGTTTTCCTAACAAAATTGCTAAAGCAGGCAAACGCACATTTAATCCATGTGGCGTGGACTGATTGAGAATTGTCAAAAAATTAGTTGGCCCGTAAAAATCAAGGCAGGCTTGCACAGAAGAGGATATTTCGGGATAATTTCCCAGATTTCCCTCGAGGGTAGCATTATTATTTGTCGTGGCAACTAATGTTGCTAAATGTCCTCCCGACGAAGCTCCCCAAATAATTATTTTATCCGCTTTATAGCCGTATTTTTTGGCATTTGCCCTCAAAAAACGAATGGCAGCTTTAATATCATGCACATCGGCGGGAAAAGGTTTTTCGGTACTTGCATGAAAATCAATACTCGCCAAAGCATAACCATAAGCCAACAAACCCAAAGGCGGATTTTCTTTACTACCCGAATGCCAAGCACCCCCGTGAACCCAAACGATTAAATTAGGTTCTTTTTGTTGGGTAGGTTTATAAATATCCAATTGCAATTGCTTACCCCCATCCTCCGCATAATTAATGTTTTTAATAATTTCTTGGTCATTTTGTGCTTGGATTTTAGTGAAGCAGCATGTAAAAATGGTTAGGATAATCAGTGTTTTCATGTTTTTGGGTTTAATGAAAAAATCCAAGGCTTTTAACGCTTGGATTTTTTACAGACTATAATTATTAATTTAAAGCTAATTTTTGCTTTATTCTACTTCTTCACCACTAACCTTTGTCCAACAATCACCGCAAAATTCTTAATATTATTCCATTTCACAATCTCATCTATCGTTACGCCGTACAATTTTGAAAGCCTAAAAACCGTCTCTCCTGCTTGTAGCGTATGATATTTGCTATTATTCGATGGGCTACTATTCATTTTCGTTGGCGTGGGTTCTGGATAAACTGATACTGTTGGTTTTGTATTATCTCCCATAATGACCAATTCCTGTCCAATTTCAACTGTATTAGTTCCTAAGTTATTCCACTGTTTGATGTTATCAACGGTCGCATTATAAATCTTTGAAACTCGATAGATCGTTTCTCCCGCTTGAATGGTATGAATGATTTTGTAGTTTGGTTTTGTACTCGAAGGAGCGGGCGTAAAAGGCTTACTCACGGCGGGTACTGTTGTTGGCGAAGGCTGATAAACCAACGTTGAAATTGGAGTATTTACTGCTGGATTTGTCGTAATTGGAATCGTCAAGGGCGTTGGAGTTGTCGAGGCGGTTGCAATATTTTCAGCGGTGGTTATCACGTCTCTAACAATGGGCGTAATAGTGGCGTTTTTATTTACAGGAGGTTGATTTTCAGCGGGATACGTATAAATTGCTGTAACAACTTCTCCTTCTTTTAACGCTCCTGTGATGGGTGAACCACTCGACTGATAAACCTTTAAAATCTGTCCAATTTTCAAAGGACTACCTGAATACATATCGTTTAAATTATACAATTCATCGACCGATACATTGTATATTCTTGAAATACTATAAAAAGTTTGTTTCGGTTCTACCGTATGATTTTTTACATTTTTATTGATTGATTTACCAGTGTTTGACAACGTACTCGTAGCCACTGGCGGACTATAAACCGTGGTTGAAACAGGTTTATTAGCTGGCGTATTAGTCACGGTTATTGGTGCTGAAATCGTTTTGGCAATAACTGGCTTTGTTGAGGCTATGACCACATTCTGGTCAGGTTTTGTTTCAAAAACAGTTATTTCTGGTTGCGTATTTTGCGGCACAATCACTGGTTTTTTTACAGGCTGTGAGTTACCATTAGACTGTCGAGACGTTGGCGTAATGATGGGTGTACTATCCGTAATGATAACTTTTTTATCTTCGGGCGATTGGACATATTCCACACTCTGCGCCTCTGGACGAGTTTCAATCAACCATAACAAACGCCCTTTTTGTAGTCTTTGCACTTGGGTAATACGGTTTTTTGCCATCAAATCCTCCATTTGCATTCCGTACATTTGCGAAATTTTCCAGAGGGTTTCGTAGCCCAAAACGGTATGATATGCTACTACAGCACGACGGTCTTTTTTCTTCAAATAATAAACTTCGTTCGGAATAAGCCTATCATTTTCATCAAGATCATTAAATCTCAAAAATCGTTTTAGGTTAATTCCCGCCCTTTCGGCAATACTTTCAGGTGTGTCTCCTTGTTTGGCAAGGATCCCTTTTTTACCGTTAATTTCATAGAAAACGGGTTCATTTTGCGTAGGCAGTTTTGTTAATTTAACCAAAACTGGAAAACCAATATCCTGATTTACGGATAGTTGCTCTTCGGAAAATTTCTTTTGATTATTTTTAATTTTTAAATCTAAATATTGCTGATTGTTCACGGGCAAATAAACGGTATAATCTTTATCATCGGGAACCGAAGAAGACCGTAACCAAGCATTGTTGACAATCACATCCGACAACGGCACATCCAATTCTTGAGCAATATCAATCAAATTTTTCCCACGACTATTATTATACTCGAAAAGATAAGTGGGATTGGCAATATTTTTAGTTTGATTATACTGTTTTTCCATAAAATGACGATAAGCCAAAAACCGTAGCAAGTACCAATCGGTGGTCGAATTAACGGTTATTTCATTTTTATAAGCCCAATCATTATCCGCCGTTCTACGAACTGCCCCCAAACCCAAGCGATAAGATAACAGAGTGGACATCCAGTTTTTCAAAATCAAATTACTCCTCGATAAATAGATAGCTGCTCCTTTTGTAGCGGCAGCAATATGCTTGCGTTCATCTACTACACCATCAACCCGCATGCCAACTTCTTGGGCTGTTTCTCGCTTAAATTGCCAATAACCCACCGCATTAGAAGTTGAAACTGCCTCGGGGTTAAAGGCACTTTCTTGAACACATAGATATTTGAATTCATCGGGAACCCCTTCTTCGGCCAATATTTTTTCAATAATGGGAAAGTAAAGGTTCATTTTTGTGACTAAAGAGCTCAGATATTTCTGATTTACATTCAGATTATCAATTTCTCTTTCGATAATTGAACGTGCATCGCCATCAATCTTTACATTTACAGAACCCACAAACATACTACGGGGGAGATCCTGTGCCGAGATTTCAACACAGGCAAATATTGCCAGCAACGACAGCGTAAGATACTTTTTCATAAATAAAGAATATTTTATGGGTAATTAGGAAGCGATAAATGGCCACTTTCCAGCACTTTAAGGGCTAATACATATCACTATTGACTTTTTTAAATCCTTTCCTTTTTATCTAAATCTATGGAGACTTTAATATATGGCAATACAAAAATAAATAAAAAAACGGATAAAATTTACTGGTACGAGCTTTGTCAAACCGCAGACTTATAAAACGTTAATCAATAAAAATGCCAAGACGTTAAAAACTATGAGATTTAACGTAATTTTGTGATAAATATTTATAAAAATGAGTTTACGGTAGATAGAAGCACGTATAAAAGTAAAAATAAAAACAAACGATTCAAGATTAACCAACAACATGATATTAATTGAAAATACGGTAATTAGCGATGATATTATTGAAAAATTTTTTGTCTGTGACCTCATCAAATGCAAAGGTGCGTGTTGCGTAGAAGGAGATTTAGGCGCTCCATTGAATGACGATGAGTTGCCAATTATGGAGCAAATTTATAACGACGTAAAACCGTATCTCTCTGACATTGGGATTCAAGCCATTGAAAAAGAAGGGGTTTACGTAAAAGATTGGGAAGGCGATTTTTCAACGCCAGTCATTAAAGGTCGTGAATGTGCGTATGCCATTTATGACGAAAGGAATATCCTGAAATGTGGCATTGAACAAGCCTATTTTGACGGTAAAATATCTTGGCGTAAACCAATTTCGTGTCATTTATATCCCATCAGAATTACTAAATACGAACATTACGATGCTCTGAATTACGACCGTTGGCACATTTGCTCGGATGCTTGTACGCACGGAGCAGCTTTGGGCGTAGAAGTTTATAAATTTTTGAAAGAGCCCCTAATCCGAAAATATGGAGAGGCTTGGTATCAAGAATTATTGGAGGAAGTTAAAGATAGAACTTAATATTATAATGAAAGAATTTAAAAGAACCACCGTTACCGCAGCCTTAATTTATGCCAACGGACCTATTCATATCGGACACCTTGCGGGTTGTTACCTCCCTGCCGACATTTACGTGCGTTATTTGCGTTCGACGGGACAAGACGTTAAGTTCATTTCAGGAACGGATGAACACGGCGTACCCATCACGATTAAAGCAAAAAAAGAAGGCGTAACACCACAGGAAGTAGTTGATAAATATTATAAAATTATCAAAGATTCTTTCGAAGAATTTGGAATTTCGTTTGATATTTATTCAAGAACTTCCAACAAAGTTCACCACGAAATGTCGCAGGATATTTTCAAGAATATTTACGACAAAGGGCAATTTGTAGAAGAAACAACCGAACAGTATTACGACGAAAAAAATAATACTTTTTTGGCCGACCGTTACATCATCGGAACTTGTCCGAAGTGTGGCAACGAAAATGCTTACGGCGACCAATGCGAACGTTGTGGTTCGACACTTTCACCCGAAGAATTGATTAATCCACGCTCGACCTTGAGTGGTGAAACGCCCATTAAAAAAGCGACCAAAAACTGGTATTTGCCTTTGGATAAAATGCAACCTCAGCTTTCAACATACATTGAGAACCATCCAGAGTGGAAAACAAATGTATTGGGACAAGTGAAATCTTGGTTGAATGACGGCTTAAAACCCCGTGCGATGACCCGTGATTTAGACTGGGGAATCAAAGTTCCGTTGCCCGATACCGAAGGAAAAGTGATGTACGTTTGGTTCGATGCACCGATTGGCTATATCTCCATGACCAAGGAATTGACCGACCAATGGGAATTGTATTGGAAAGATCCAGAAACTCGTTTAGTTAATTTTATTGGGAAAGATAACATCGTTTTTCACTGCCTGATTTTCCCTGCGATGTGCATGGCAGACGGACGTTTTATCGTTGCCGACAACGTGCCAGCCAATGAATTTATGAATTTGGAAGGCGATAAAATTTCGACTTCTCGTAATTGGGCGGTATGGTTGCACGAATATCTCCGTGAATTTGAAGGTAAGCAAGATATTTTGCGTTACGTTTTGGCCGCATCGGCTCCTGAAACCAAAGATGCCGATTTTACTTGGGCTGATTTTCAAACTCGTAATAATTCAGAATTGGTGGGAATTTTTGGAAATTTTGTAAACCGTGCGATTATTTTAACGGAAAAGAATTTTGATTCAAAAGTTCCAAAACAAGCTGAATTGACCGATTTTGATCGTCAGACCTTAGCAACTTTAGCAGAAATGCCAACAAAAATTGGTGATGCCATTGCCAATTTCAAACTACGTGAAGCTTTAGCTTTGATGATGGATGTGGCTCGTTTGGGAAATAAATATTTGGCCGATACTGAACCGTGGAAAGTCATTAAAACCGATACCGAAAGAACAGCAACGATATTAAATATTGGCTTACAAATTGCGGCTAATCTTTCCATTTTGTGCGAACCTTTCATGCCTTTTACCGCTGAAAAATTGCGTACTATTTTGAATATCAATCAATTAACTTGGGCTGATGCTGGTCGTGCAGATTTATTAGTAGAAGGACAAAGTATTACAAATATTGGTTTATTATTTGAAAAAGTAGAAGAAGAAACTGTTGCAACTCAGGTCAAAAAATTGGAAGATGCCAAACAGCAAAATTTATTGGAAGGAAAAGTGGTAACGCCCATCAAAGAGGAAATTCAATACGATGACTTCTCAAAAATGGACATCAGAATCGGGACAATTGTTGCGGCTGAAAAAGTGGCAAAAAGTAAGAAATTATTAAAATTGACAATAAATGATGGTTTAAAAGAACGCACAATTTTGAGTGGAATTGGTGAACATTTTCAACCAGAAAATATTGTAAATCAACAAGTTGCATTTCTGGCAAATCTTGCTCCACGTAAAATGATGGGCATGGAATCGGAAGGAATGGTGTTGATGGCAGAAGATAAAAACGGTTCATTAAGTTTCATTCAGCCCGACAAAAAGGTTTGGAATGGTGGAATTGTAGCGTAGTAATAAATATATAAACGTATAGACCTTAGACCATGGATTGTGCGGGATTTAACTGAATTACACAAATTTTTTATTTTACATTAAGAATCCGTGTAAATCCGTCAAATCAGTACAATCCGTGGTCTATATTTTCTTGTGGCATAGTATTTTTACATTTTTGAATGATGTAGTTTCATCCTTCAAAAGACGCTAAAAAATTGAATTTAAGACTAATCTTGCCCTTTTTAATCGTTCTATTTTCCCTAAAAAATAGCTTAATTTTTGGGCAAGAAACCAAAGTAGATTCCACGAGCGTTGTCAATGACGTATCACAACAAGTGGATATTAAAGATTTTATCAGAACGATTTTTACCAAGAAAGAAATTGCCGAAAGCGATTCTACTAAAAAATCTATTGCTAAAGAGGATTCCACTAAGAAAAAATCCCTCGGACCGTTCTACACACCCGTGGCTTATCCAGGTTATTCATTAGTATCGGGTTTTTTGGTGGGCGTTGTTAATAGCCTGTCCTTTTACACGCACAGAGGCGATGGAGCGAAGATTTCAAGTATTTCGATGCTCAATATGTACACCCAAAATAAACAATTCCTCAACACACTTCAATCAAATATTTGGGTAAGACACGAGAAATATAACCTTTTGGGCGATTTTCGATATTACAAATATCCCAATTTCACTTACGGATTAGGCAGTAAAACCAATTTAGAGGATTTAAACAATGTTGATTACACGCTGATTCGGATTTATGAAGTAATCATGCGACAAATCAGCAAAAATACTTTTGTAGGTTTAGGCTATAATTTGGATTATCATAAAAATATTTCGCAGACGAATGACCCCGAAATTGGTCAAACTGATTTGCAGAAATACGGATACACTGAATCTTCAAAATCGTCGGGACTTACCGCAAATTTTCAGTACGACAGTCGTTTAAATAGTAATAATCCAGCGGAGGGGGCTTATGCAAATGTGCAGGTAAGAGCAAATTTGAAAGCTTTGGACAGTGATAGCGACTGGCAATCTGCCACCATTGATTTGAGATATTACGTTCCTCTTTCCCGAAAATCAGGCAACGTTTTGGCTTTTTGGACTTACAATGTCTTGACTTTGGGCGGAACTCCACCCTATTTTGACTTACCAAGTACGGGTTGGGATGTCAACAATAATACAGGCAGGGGCTACGTAGAAGGCAGATTTAGAGGCACAAATGCTTTGTATTTTGAATCAGAATACCGATTTAATTTAACGAAAAAACGATTTTTAGGCGGTGTGATATTTTCAAATATTTCCTCTTTTTCAGAACCAATTACGAATAAATTTGAAAAAGTAAATATTGCCTACGGTGGGGGTTTACGCATAAAAGTGAACAAATTCGCCAACACCAATTTAACGATTGATTACGGAATCGGGCAAAGCGGCTCAAAAGGTTTTTCTTTCGGATTAAACGAGAATTTCTGAGTGTTATATAATACTCAAATAGATGGATAACAGATGAGACTTGCCAATCTAATTGGTATAAATATTTCTTCCTCCGAACTCATATCATTATTTTTATATTTCTCTCCTAATATTTCAAAATGTGGTCTGTTGTCTAATTCATACTCAGAATTTGCAAGCCATGTTTTGAAAATATAACCAAAGGTTTGCTCTGCTGTACTTGTTGCATTTTTGTGTAAAAAAACGGCGTACAATCCCTCCATTAACGTAAAGACTTCCATATTTTCCGGAATATTGTCAAAATCTAAAACTTCCGCTAAAGCCCATTTTTCAAATTCGGTATTTGGATTAAATTCACTAACCCCAAACGATTCATCGTAAATCTGCAAAGAAATCAAGTCAGTAGATAAACTGTTCAAAATCTCCTTTCTTCTGGGCATAAAACTTTGCCATAATTCCCTTGTTTTATCGTTCATGAAAGACATTTTCACATGCTTTCCGATTAGCTTTTTCTCCGATATTGTTTCAATTCTTTGATACATCTAATTAGTATTTTCCCCAAATTAGATATCTAAGCCTCTAATTCCTTCACATTTCCCACAAATAATTGCATTTTTTGAGTTTATTTAAAATCATTCTAAATAAATGTGTATTTTTATTTGTATCAAGTCTAAATAAGAATTAGTTTTGTTCATTATTTAGAATCAATACAAATAGAAATAAAATGAAAAACTCTATCATACTAATAGTAATATTTTTGGTTTCGAGCATTACAACTTTTGCTCAAACAGGAAGTATAAAAGGTAAAATCACGAACAAAGATGGCGACGGCATTCAATTTGTCAATATCACGTTAAAAAATTCAAAACAAGGCACCACGTCAAATGAAGACGGCGAATTTTTATTGAAAAATATAAAAGTTGGTAATCAAACCATTATAACACAATTTGTGAGTTTAAAATCTATGGAACAAAATATAAAAGTAGCTGAAAATCAGATCACTACAATCGAGTTTCAAATGACGGAAGCCACTAACGAACTTTCAGAAGTGACCGTTTCGGGTATGCAATCTGCCAATGAACGAACCGTCACCATCGGTAAAATTACCATCAAACCGATGGATTTACCACAAGCTGTTACTACGATTGACCGCACGGTTTTGGAACGTCAGCAAGTATTACGTTTGAGCGACGCTTTAATGAATGCTAATGGACTTTATGTAATGGGAACCCAAGGTGGTTATCAAGAAGAAATTGGTGGACGTGGATTTTCATTTAATAGTTCAAATACTTTTAAAAACGGAGCGAGATATTTTAATGGAATTGTTCCTGAAATGTCTTCAATCGAGCGAATTGAGATTATGAAAGGAAGTGCCGCCATTCTTTTTGGAAATGTTGCGGCAGGCGGAATCTTAAATTTAGTTACTAAAAAACCAAAATTTGAATCGGGTGGTTCGGTTGCCATGCGTCTGGGAAGTTTTGATTTATATAAACCTACTTTTGATTTATACGGTTCTGTTTTGGGCAGCAAAAAAGTGGCGTACAGAATCAACGGAACGTATGAAAAAGCCAATAGTTTTCGTGAGAGTGTCAATTCAGAGCGAATGTATATAAATCCTTCTTTGCTGTTTAAATTGAATGACAAAACAGACATTTTGTTAGAAGGAGATTACATGAAAGACCGCAGAACAGCCGATTTTGGAACGGGGGCAATCAATTATGAAATTGCCAATGTACCTCGTGAACGCTTCATTGGTTTGCCTTGGTCATATTTTGATATTGCCCAAAAATCTGCCAACATTACGATTTCTCATCAACTTAACAACAATTGGAAGCTCGTGGGAACGGGTGCATATCGGGCTTATGACAGTGATTTATTTGCCAATATTCGTCCAAACAGAACTAATTTTATTGCAACCGATGGAAAATGGATTCGTGGAGTAGTTCGCACAGGTACAAATGAAAAATATTTGATGGGACAAATGGATTTAACGGGTCAATTCAAGACTGGAAATATTGCTCATAACGTACTAATTGGGTCTGATTTTGATCAATATAATACGGTAACTACGGCCTACAATCCCATCAATAAATACGATTCTACGAACATTTTTCAACCAAATTTGTATGTTTCAAGAACAGATATTCCAACCTTAACGGTCAATACGATTACCACATCACCTATTAATCGTGGAGGTATTTATATCCAAGATTTAATTAGTTTTTCTGATAAATTAAAGTTTTTAGCGGGTATCAGATACAGTTATCAAGATACCAGAAGTAGTGTTTTAGCGACCTCAACCAATAAAACCACTGAATCTGCCACTTTTGATGGTGCTTTTACTCCACGTTTTGGTTTGGTTTATCAACCTACGAAGATGATGTCAGTTTTTGGGAGTTATTCAAATTCTTTTACGCTCAACACAGGAGTTGATGTTTCGGGAAACGCTTTACCCCCATCGTTCATTAATCAGTTTGAAGTTGGGATGAAAAATGAAATATTGAATGGTTTACTTTCCGCAAATATTACTGCCTATCAAATTGTAAATAGTAATTTAGCGCAGATGAGTTTGGAGAACGGAAATGCGAATGCAAATGTAAAGGAATTGGCAGGTGAAGTGACAAGTCAAGGAGTTGAAATCGACATAAAAAGCAAGCCATTTTTAGGGTTTTCGTTGATGGCTGGGTATAGTTTTAACGAAACAAGATATACTAAAAGTAATATTTATACAGAAGGCAGTTTGTTAAGATTTAGCCCAAATCACACCGCTAATGCCAGTATTTATTATACTTTTTCAGATACTAAATTGAAAGGATTAAACTTGGGTTTAACAGCATTTTATCTTGGAGATAGACAAGCAGGTCGCCCTACACGTTTGACCGTTAAAAATGATGCTTTCAAATTGATTCCAGTAAGTGCATTCACACAAATTGATGCAAATGTGGGATATAATTTTACAAAATTCTCTATCCGTGCCAAGGTTTCAAACGTTCTAAATGTCATGAACTACCATGTATATGATGATAATTCTGTAAACCCAATTGCTCCAAGAATGGCCTCGGTGACGGTAGCGTATAAATGGTAGAAGTGATTAAAACACGAAAATAATTAGACCACGGATAATAAAGATTTAACAGATTTGCACGGATTTTCTCAATATTTATCCGTGTATATTGAATGACATAACTTTCAGGAAGTTGATCCGAATTACTAAACTTTACCTCTAATAAGTTATGCAACAATCTGTAAATCAGCTATCTATGGTCTAATTATTTTTTCAAAGCACCCTCGAAATCATTAATCCATCTCTGATTGGCATCAAGATATTCTCTGTTCTGGGATCATCGTGGCACATTTTATTGAAATTCAAAAGATTCTGCGTATCCTTATCAATCTTCTTTCCTTCCTGAATATCAGCCACTTTACCGCTCCAAAGTACATTGTCCGAAATGATGTACCCTCCTACTCTTACCTTGTCAAAAACTAAATCATAGTATTTTTGATAATTCATCTTGTCGGCATCAATAAATACCATATCGAATGTTTCGGTCAGTTTTGGAATAATCTCGCCCGCATCGCCAATTCGATAATCAATTTTCTCTGAATATTTAGATTCATTAAAAAAACTTCGAGTGAAAGACTCCAATTCTTCGTTTACATCGACGGTAATAATTTTACCATTTTCAATCAATCCTTCTGCTAAACAAAGCGCCGAATAACCCGTGTAAGTTCCAATTTCGAGAATATATTTAGGACGCATCATTTGCGAGAACATCGCTAAAACTCTCCCTTGCAAATGACCGGACAACATTCTGGAATTCATTATTTTAGCGTGCGTTTCACGGTTTAGGCGTGCTAATAAATCATCTTCAGGTGAAGTATGATTTTCGGAATAATCGTTAATATTTTTTGGTAAAAAATCCATGGGTTTTTAGTAGGACAGGTTTTCAACTGAGACGATTTCTATGGTAAAAACAAGGAAAAAGTATTAAAAAAGTACAAATT
>JBBAKY010000053.1:0-25059 GCA_040403295.1 Arcicella sp. | reverse complement strand
ATATTTGTCAAAACAGCAAATGGACTCGGTTTAATTAAGGATAGGTTAATATGCCCTCGAAGACTAGGTAAGTATCTGTAAATGAGCAATAAATTCACAAATCCAACGGCTACAACAAACATAAATGGGATGTGCCAACTAATATTCGAGGCCAAATACATTCCCAACGGAACGCCTAAAACCGAAGCCGTTGAAAATGCAGCCATAATAATGGATAAACCCTCCGCACGATGTTCGTAACTGATGGTATCACCCACAATAGCAATCACTTGCGAACCCAAAACTCCCCCAAAAACGCCTGCTACTATACGAGCAAGCATCAGCATCGAATAAGTGGGAGCAATTGCACAGGCAAATGTGCCAATTAAAAAACCAACGTAAGCAATGGTAAGCACATTTTTACGGTCAAATTTATCGACAAAAAAGGCAGCGATAAATCCACAAATACCCGCACTAATTGAATAAGCAGAAACTAAAAAACTGTATTCTCTGGCAGTTATGTCAAAAGCTTTCATCAAGATTGGTCCCATAGGCATCATAATCATAAAATCCATGATGTTGGTAAACTGAACGCAAGCCAATAGATATAAAATTAGTTTTTGGTCTTTAGTCATTTAGGGTGGTTATTAGTAATCAGTAGTTGGTTATTAATTAATCAAGTAACAAATAGGTATCAATTTTCAAACATTAAAGTTTAAATAACTACTGACCAAAATTTACTCAGCCAAAAGTTTATCCATCAAACGCTCAAACTCGGCGACCCATTCGGTATAATATTTTCCCGTTCCGGGCCCTGAAAAACCGGTGTGTGTTTCACGAATCTTACCTTTTTTATCAATAATTAACGTCGTAGGGAATCCAATTACTTTGTTCAACATTGGCAGACTCTCAGTGGCACTTTCTGAATTATTCAAACCCGCCTGCAATAATGGATATTCAATGCCAAAACGCTTGCGAAGCAAAGCCATTTTCGTTTTAAAAAATTCAGCATCAGCATTTTTTTCATACGCTAATCCAATAATTTCCAAACCTTTAGTTTTATTTTTTTTATAAAATGGTGATAAATAACTGCTTTCGTCCATGCAATTTGGACACCACGAACCAAGGATTTGAACTACTACAACTTTCCCCTTAAAAGCATCATCCGACAAGGATATCTTTTCTCCTTTTTCATTCGGAAAAGTGAAGTTTAATTTTTCGTAACCTTCTTTTAAATAGGTAATTTTCTTAACATCTGGCAATTCTGCCTTATCGTCTTTTTGAGATTCAATATTCTTAAATCCAAGCACCGAATCGCTGAACTTACCCGTAATTTTATTGCCCGTAATTTTAGCTTTCATCAAAAAAGTGTGCGAGCCATCAAAAGTTGAAAGAAACAAACTATCCCCTACCCGATTGCCATCCATGTAGCGATAATCGCCCGTGGTCGTTAAAAATGAACCTGTTACGATGTTACCCTTTTGTTCAAAAATTCCAACGGCAAAACTTTTCTTTTGCGTAGTCGTATTGATGAAATTTGTCGCCCATTTCCCTTGCAAATCCATTTTATTGGCAACTTTTTGGGTGGGTACAAAGCGATAATTATAGCCCAAAGTTGCTTTAAAAGGCACTTGAACAAACGACTTTCTGCCTTTATTTTTACGGAATATGCCCGTCAAATTTTTGTCAGTCATTTTAGCCACTAATTCTGCATCAAAAAGTGAAATAGGGATTCTCAATGAATCGCCCGAGATAGAAGCATCATCGGTTTGAAATCTCTCCGAAGCATTCAAAATATACACTTGATAGGTATTATCAGCCTTTTTTTGAAGTTCTAAACCGAAAGGTAAAGTTCCGCCTTCGATTTGAATATTTGCCCACCAGCGGGTTGTTTGTGCTTTCAAAAATTGTCCTTGAAAGACAAAAATTAATACTAAAACTAAGATTTTTTTCATGTTGATGTTGAGTAATGCAATCACATAGAAAAGATAGGAAGCATAGACTTTCAGTTTAATTTTATAGCGAAAATTTTCTTAACTATTTGATTATGCCTACGCTATGTTTACAATGTTCTCTATGTGGTTGCAGTTATATAATTTCAATTAATGGAGATTAGTTCTTTCATAAAGTTAAAATCTGCATAAAATAAAAAAGCCAGAAGTTATAAGCCTCTGACTTTCATGAGTTTATCTGTGCGTTTTTATTTCTTCCATTGCAAAGTATTCAATAGTTTTAATACATCTTTCTTCAAATAATCAATCACTGGAGCCAGTGAATCACTTTTTAAAGCAGTGTTGAAATATAAAGCGCCACGCAAATAATGTTTGGTAGAATCAGTGGTATAAAATTGCAAATACGTGGGAACTTCTCCTTCCAATTCCATCAACATTGCTTTTTGTCTCGAGGGCATTTTTAAAACATAATCTTGAATAGAATACGCCTTTTGACCATGCTTTGCCACTAATTTATGAGCATCATCAATCAACTTTGCCATTTTATTTTTATCGCCATTCAAAGGTTTATATGTCAATTGAATCATCGCATTTAGTTTCGGATAATACACATACATCCAATGCGGTTCTGCCCAACGAACAGTGTCAGGCTTCAAAATAGCTTGGGTTGAATATTGAAAACTAAACGGATGATTTTCAGTCATTTGCTGATATTGAGCCACTGGCAAATCTATCCGATTATAACCTTTCGGCTTAGGCACAAAGTCTGAACCATCATTTTTTTGACGACAATTAAAAAATAATAAGCAGTAAACAGTAAGCAGTAAACAATTGGCAGTACACAGTTTCGAGCCAAAATGAAGCCAATCTTTTATATGATAATTTTTACCTCCTGTCATAATTTGAAACATTATTTATGCTGATAACTATTTATTGATAATTGTTTACTGGATGTTAATCGCCCAATAAATTGCCCAAACCACCCAACACTGAGCCATTTTCTTTCTTCGTATTTCCTCCGTACGGACTCACGGCACGAATCAATTTTGAAATCGGCATTGATTGAATCCAAACTCTTCCTGTTCCATGTACCGTTGCTAAGAAAATCCCTTCTCCACCAAAAATCATTGATTTTAAATTACCTGCACGTTGAATATCGTAAGTCAAATTTTGTTCAAAAGCCACAATACAACCTGTATCAATTCTGAGGGTTTCGTTATTCAATTGTTTTTCAATAATGGTTCCTCCTGCGTGTACAAATGCCAACCCATCTCCTTGTAATTTTTCTAAAATAAACCCTTCACCACCAAAAAATCCAGCGCCAATTTTTTGATTAAAAGTGATTGAAACCTTCGTTCCCAAAGCGGCACATAAGAAACTATCTTTTTGGGCAATCAGTGTATTTCCAGGCAATGAAGATAGATTAATGGGTATAATTGTGCCAGGATATGGGGCAGAAAAAGCTACTTTTCGTTTGCCGATACCACGATTTGTAAAATGAGTCATAAATAATGATTCACCCGTTAATAAACGAGAACCCGCTTGAAATAGTTTACCCATCACCGAATTATCACCACTCGAACCATCGCCCATTTTAGTCTCGAAAGTTATTCCGTCTTCCATATAACACATCGACCCCGCTTCTGCAATCACCGTTTCGTTTGGGTCAAGTTCAATTTCTACGAGTTGAATATCCTCGCCAATAATTTTGTAATCAATTTCGTGTGAATTCATTGTCTTTTCAGTTTAAATTTTTCTACAAATTAATGATTATGAAATCAATCTGAGAAACAATAAGTCGCTGATTGGTCAAAAGAACTATTAAATGGTAATATTAGTAGGCAGTTAATAAATATTGTTCCCTAAATTCTGATAAACGCTTTCTACTGTAAATTACCAACTTAAAAACTGCTTACTGATGACTATCCAAAGCTCCTTGAACAATTTCATAAAACTTCGCTTTCAATTCCTCAATGTTATGATTGGTCATGCCCACCGTTTCAATCGGTTTATGCACAATTGCCCGAATTGTTTGTGGATAAACAGCAAACTTATCATCGTGAATTATCTTATAATTATTCAAAAGTGAAATGGGTACAATAGGAATCTGTTCTTTAATTGCCATCGCAAATCCGCCATCTTTCAAAGGTAGCGACATCTTTGGAAGGTTTTTTGACCAAATTCCCCCTTCAGGAAAGATCATCACACTTCGTCCACCTTGTAGTGCTTTTAAGGAGCGATTCATGGAAGTGACTCTACTATTTTTATCATTTCTATCCACTTGAATATGCAGTTTAGTAAACATATACCCAAACAAAGGCACTCCTTTGATGGATGCTTTTCCTACAAATGCAAAATAATTTTTAATAATCATGCCCATGGCCGCAATATCAACGTATGAAAAATGATTGGCACAAAAAACGTAAGTCTTGTTAACGTCAGGTTCAAAATCATATTGAACTTTGATAGGAATACCCGCAATTGGAAAAAACATCTTACCCCACAATCTATTTAGGTAATGAGCTTTGGACTTCCATTCGGTTTTTTGTAGAAACAACCAGAAAAATGGAAATAACAGCATAAACAAGAATACAAACCAAAAGGCTGCCCAAAGGGTATAAAAGAAGTTTAGGATACGCATGAAACAAAGATAATAGGTTTCATTTTTAATTTGAAGACGACAAAAAATAAAAAAGGTTAACAGCCGCCACTGTTAACCCTAAAAGAATATCTGTGCAGATATTTTCCTGAACAATATTACTTATCTTAGGATAACAAAACAAGTAAAAATACATATTTGCCGAAACAAAATGATAAAACTCTTATATATAGGACTTCTCCATTTTATATGTATCCGTATTAATTTTTCAATAAAGCTTCTTATCAAATGAATGAAAAAATAATATAAAGTTGAACAAAAAAGAGTCTTCAAATTAAGTTTGAAGACTCTTTTGCAATGACCGTACTTTTAAATACTACATACCCATCATTTCTTTGAAAGCTACCGAATTACGAGTCGAAATTTCTAATTCAATCCCGTTATTTAAAGCCACTTTCATTCCACCTTTATAATAAGATTCAATGTTGGCAATATATTCAGTATTAATAATTTGCTGACGATTCGCACGGAAGAAAATATGAGGATCCAAACGCTCTTGAATTTTATTTAAAGAACGGTGAATCATCGGACGGTCTGTTCCAAAATGGAAACGACAATAATTACCCACCGATTCAATCATATAAATTTCTGTTAAACGAACGAAATAACACTTCTCGCCGTCTTTCAAGAAAATACGTTTTTGAGCAGGAAGTCTTCCTTCCGAAACTGCTTCTGTAATTCTATGTTGCTGAATATCTGAACGGACCTTCTCAATTGTTCTTGCCAAGCGTTCTGATTTCATTGGTTTCAATAAATAATCCATTGCCTCAGACTCAAAAGCCTGAATAGCATACTGATTATAAGCCGTTACAAAAACCACTTTGGGAACATATTCAAGATCACTCAACAAATCGAAGCCATTTTTTTCTGGCATCTCTATGTCAAGAAATATCAAATCTGGTTGCAGGCGGTGGATTTTTTCCAAAGCTTCATCGACGTTTTCGGCTTCGTCAATAATCTGAATATCTGGATATTCTTGCAACAAATACTTTAATTCTTGGCGGGCCAACCTTTCGTCATCCACCAAAATCGTTTTAATTTTCTTACTCATTTGCTTTACAGGGGACAATTCTTGATAGTGGCGGTTACCAGCTCGGGGGGAATAGGGTTTTCTATTTGCCATATCTGCGTAACTTAGTTTTTCAAAAATTCAACAATCTGGCTCAACACCTGTGAACCAATCAGGGGACAGTATTAAAACTAACCAATTTTAAATTAGAGACTTGTGTGCAAAAATGATGCACAAAATAATCAAAGCTGAACTAATTTTAATAAAAAGCTACTATTTTCGACATTTCTCCGCTAAAGTAACAAATTCTGTAATATTTTTCACTAATTATCTACTTATATTTTATTTTTTATTAGACAGCTAATGTTTTTGGCCAAAATCGAGTCATATATTTACTTTTCTTACGCTATTATTTTACTTTCATTGGAATACATACTTCCGAAGTAACGACTTTATTTAGCTCAGAAATTTTAAAACCATCCATAACGCCATAATTTAATTCTAAACGTCTTTTTAAGTTTGCTAAACCAATTCCCAGTCTTTTACTATTATCAGCATTGGCTTTGATTAAATTTCCTGTATTCTTTACGCCAAAAATCAAGTTTCCTTCTTCCGAATGAGCAAATATCAATATTTCCCCTCCCTTTTTTTCTTTTGCTATTCCATGTTTAACGGCATTTTCAACTAATAATTGCAAGGCCATTGGTGGTATAAGTGCATTAAGAATTTTCTTTGAAATCTCAAAATGATAATTTAGCCTATCTTCATATCTGATTTTTTCGAGCGAAAGATAGTCCTTAACCAAATTTAATTCTTCTTCAAATAGAATATCCTGTAAACCTTTATACGTTAGAGAAATCCGTAACAAATCCGATAATTTTGTGATAGCCTCACGAGCCAATTTTGGATCTGATATTGTCAGCGAACGAATACTATTGAGTGAATTAAACAAAAAATGGGGATTTAATTGATTCTTCAAATTTTCTAATTCTGCAATTTTCAACTGCATTTGTGCTTCTAATTTATCTCGCTCATTTTGAATAGCCTTTTCGGCGAATTTAATACCATGATAAAAAATAAACCAAGGCATAGCAAATCTGAAAGTATCAAGACTTTGAATAATATAACTCTGTGGCGTATGTTCATAACCTTTCCAAAACATCTGGTCAAAGTGTAAAACATCGCTATTCACTATTTGTACAAGCAACGCAATGATAAAGTTGGCAAGCACTGGAAAAAACAGAAACTGGTGAAGTTTCATTCCCTCAATATTTCTTTTTCGGACTAATTGACGGTAAATGTGGGTGGTGAAAATAAAAAGAATAAAATTAAATAGTAGAGCGAGTACCAAGCTGGGCATATCAGCTTTGAGATACGGAATCCTTAGTGCGATATAAATAATATAAAACCCCCACGAAGAAAATTGTATAATCCAATAGATTTTATTTCTTGTCATGAATTGGCTGCATAAGATTTTATAAATATACTTATTTGAAAATGTAATATCTTAATTTTCAGTCAGTTATTACACAAATGCTTAATAAAATGAATTACTGATTTATAACAATTAACACTTTCAAAATTTGAAGAATGAAGATAAGATTACCGTTTAAATCACATTTTTACTTATTTCTTTTAAGTTCCCAAAAGTCAAATATTACAAAAACACAATATTGTTCGAGAAATACTACATCTTAACACATTGATAATCAATATCATTTACACAAATTGTGTTAATCTAAATAAATATTAAATCCTATTACTTACTTGAAAAATACGATAGAGAAAAATTATTAAATGGAGTATTTCTATATTTATATTATATTTAGAATTGTTAATAAATAAAAGACTCATTTTGAGTCTTTTATTTGATACTTCACAAAGTAAGGATTAATTTATGAATAGTGGGTTTGGTTTATATTTTGCCTTTTAGGAAATACTTAATCATTTGAATAATTTAAAGATACCCACCAGAAGAGGCTTTCATCAGCTTTTATAATGGTTTGTAAAGTATTGTTTTGAACTTTCAAAATTTCTTGAAAGTATTTATAATAGTTATTCTTATAAGTTCAGTTTCGGATATTTATTAGTTTTGAGTTATGTGAAGACGATTCAATCAAATTTTTCAAGCTATTATGCTCAATTCCAATAAAATTAAAATTGGCATAGTCTTTGGACTGCGTACATTAAAAAGTATAATTTTATCTAATAAATGCGTTTAATGGTTGATAAAACCATTAAAATTTGGATATTAAACAATATATTCAGTATTTTTATCATTAGAAGTCGTAGGTTTTTATTAATTGCCAAGAAACTAAATTACTGATTCACAATACTTATCGTCAATCCGCCTTCTAAGTACTCCTAAATCCTTACGTGAGAATCATGAAAAAAATCTTGCTTATCCTCAGCGTTATTTCGCTGGCAAGTTGCCAAAAAAATGTGTTTTTAACGGGTTCGTTGATGCACCAACTCCAAGAAAATGAACTTGATTTAACTCGAATTCAATATTATAACGACAATCCTCTTTATCTTGAACGTGAAGTTCCTTCATCCGATGCAAATATTAAATCTGGAAAGGTGATTTTTAAAAACGGACGATATATTAATCGAATTTCTTTAGAAAAAGGAACGCCTGGAAAATTGCAGAAAGAAGATGCTGGACATTTATTACTATCATTTGAAAATGGCAAGGAAGATAATGCGCTACATTTTGGGCCCGTGGCAGGCGAAAAAGGCGAGTTTTATTACCAATTAGTGGATGCACAAGGTAATCCTGCTTTTTCGAGATTAGATTATGAAGGAAATAAATATTTAGTGATTTATAAAAAACCCCGTGTGAGAATTATGCTTTCCAAAAGTGTACTGAATAATTTGAAAATTAAAGTGCGTCGGATGAAAGGAAATAAGGTGAAGTAAAATAGTAAATCTACCATAAGTTTTAAGGATGGCATTGCTTTGAGCGATGTCATCCTTTTTTTACCCTTACCCCTTACCTCCTATTTTGGAATGATATTTGTTATTGATTTACCACGCACATCTCCGCTCTTCCGCCCGAAGATAAGTATTTTAACAACCATCAATTTCTCATGAAAAACCTTCACAAGCACATTTTGGGACTGGGGATTACGTGTACATCGTTAGCGGCCATGGCGTTTGTCACACTACCCAAACAACCTGCGGGTATTCTTACCTCCTTGAATTTAGCATCGGCTAAATCAGAACTCAAATTTTTGGATTCTTTTATAAAAGAACCCGAAAAAAAAACGAGCGATAATTCAACGTTAAAAAGTAGCTTAAAAGGGCGTGTACAAACCACTTCTAACTTAACCATCGGGCTAACAGTAGTAGCAGCGGAGCAAAATGTGCAATTAATGTGGGTAACTCCAAAAGGGCATAATAGCCGTAAATTTATTATTCAACGGAGTAAAGATGCTGAAAAATTTTATGACTTAGCCGAACTAAAACCTACCCAAAACGAAGACCTAAATACGTTCATAGACGAAACTCCTTCGGGTGGATTTACCAATCACTATCGAATCATAGAATTTGATTCAGAACGGAATATGCACGTATATTCACCCATGGCGGTAGAAGTTACTGCCATTAATGGAGAAGCTTTTGGCGTTACTTTACATACTTCCGAAGAAGGTGAAATGATAAGAGTGAAGATGGAAAATATTAAAGAAAATGACATTTTACTTAGCACTACTTCGGGTATGGGGGTTCCGTGCGATGCCGTACAGAAAAGCAAAAATGAGGTAATTTTATTGCCCACGTATGCACTCTCACCAGGCGAATACATCGTAAAAATTAGGGATGTAAAAGATGAAAAACGCTTTAAGGTTCAGTTCAAAAAATCAGATAAAATGTTTTAAAATAGAGATTAGTGTTTAGATAACAGAGAATAGTTAGTAGAAAATAGACGAATATATGTTCAACTATTAACTATTCTCTTTTTTTAATGGTATGCTTGCATAACAAATATTTATTTATCAAATTTGCATTGTTATGCAGTGCATAATAATTCCCATTTTGTTCAGATTGAATCATGAAAGCAGATAAAACCGTAGATTATCATATAAAATCTGGTTGGCACGCCATCAGTCGGATGTATAATTCTTATGCAGGACCATTTGATATGACCATGGCGATTGGCTATGTCCTATTGAATATTGATAAAAAAGGCACTCCTGCCACTAAAATAGCACCAGCGTTAGGTTTAGAACCCCGAAGCCTGACTCGAATGTTAAAATCGTTGGAAGACAAAAAATGGATTCGCCGTGAAATTGATGCCGACGACCGCCGAGTGGTAAAAGTGTATCTTACCGAAGATGGTAAGCGTAAAAGAGATTATGCTCGTCAAGGAGTTATTTTATTTAATGATGCGATATATGAAAAAATTGGCGAAGAAAAACTTAACATTTTCTTTGAAGTAATGAAAAATATTAATGAAATTGTTAATAATGACACCGCCAATTATAAAGCCGAAAACTTAATAGAAGATACTTTCGTCGATTAAAAAACACCATTTTACGGCATTCAAAAATATTTTAAATGTTATGCTTGCATAGCATTTTTTTATTTACGTATCTTTACAAAAAAATAGTATGCTTGCATACCAATTTAAAATTACTCAAACAAAAAATCAGATACAAAGACCTCATATCCAGTATTTTAATTTACAAAAACATGACTATTACAGAAAACAAAGCTTCTATTAATGGAGGCGAATTTTTAATCAAAGATATTGAAGCTTCACAGGTTTTTATTCCAGAAGAATTTACGGAAGAACAACAAATGATCGCTCAAACTTGTTTGGATTTCCTCCGCACTGAAGTTCACCCACGTTTAGATGATATTGATTATGCCAAAAATACTGATTTGATGGTGGAATTGATGGACAAAGCGGGTGAATTAGGTTTGTTGGGAACTGCCATTCCAGAAGAATATGGTGGGTTCGGGATGAACTTCAATACTTCAATGCTGGTAGCGGAGGCTTGTGGTGGTGGACATTCGTTCTCGGTAGCGTATTCGGCTCATACAGGAATTGGAACGTTGCCAATTTTGTATTACGGAAATGAAGAACAAAAATCAAAATATTTGCCAAAACTTGCTTCTGGTGAATGGAAAGCGGCTTATTGCTTAACAGAACCAGATTCGGGTTCGGATGCAAATTCAGGAAAAACGAAGGCAGTTTTATCGGAAGATGGTAAGAATTTTATCATCAACGGACAAAAAATGTGGATAACAAATGCTGGTTTCGCAGACCTTTTTATTGTTTTTGCAAAAATAGATTCAGATAAATCATTGACTGCCTTTATCGTTGAAAAAACCTTTGGCGGAATCACGATGAACGAAGAAGAGCGCAAGATGGGAATCAAAGGTTCTTCGACTCGTCAAGTGTTTTTTACGGACTGTGTCGTTCCCGTTGAGAATCAATTATTTACTCGTGAAGGAGGCTTCAAAATTGCGGTAAATATTTTGAATATTGGTCGTATCAAATTAGCTTCGGCAGTTGTAGGAGCTTGTAAAGGTGTGATTGCAAAATCGGTAAATTACTCAAATGAACGTAAACAATTCAATACTTCCATCAGTAATTTTGGTGCTATTAAACACAAAATTGCCGAAATGACGGTTAAAGTATTTGCTTCAGAATCAGCGTGTTATCGTGCAGGACAAAACATTGACGATGCAATTGAAAACCTTTTATCAAGTGGTATGGATTCGGCACAAGCTAAATTGAAAGGCGTTGAACAATTTGCGATTGAATGTGCAATGTTGAAAGTTCACGGTTCGGAAGTGTTGGATTTTGTGGTAGATGAAGGCGTTCAGG
Source organism: Arcicella sp. (assembly GCA_040403295.1). Classification (GTDB taxonomy): domain Bacteria; phylum Bacteroidota; class Bacteroidia; order Cytophagales; family Spirosomataceae; genus Arcicella. Next base: position 13,624 of record JBBAKY010000053.1, on the reverse strand, counting down.
TTTACGGAGGAATGGGTTTCTCGGCAGAAGCACCGATGGATAGAGCCTATCGTGATGCAAGAATCAACCGTATTTTTGAAGGAACTAACGAGATTAACCGTTTGCTTTCGGTAGGTACAATTGTGAAACGTGCCATGAAAGGTGAATTAAATTTGATGCCAGCGGCCATGGCAGTTGGTAAAGAAATTATGGCAATTCCTGATTTCAGCTTGGAAGAGGAAGAAGGAATTTTGATGGCTGAAAAAAAAGTGATTAAAAATTTAAAGAAAGCCACTTTGATGATTGCGGGTGCGGCTTTGCAAAAATTTATGATGACTTTTGAACATGAGCAAGAAATCATTATGAATTTAGCAGATATGATGATTGAACTTTACGTGGCAGAATCAACACTTTTGAGAGTTGAAAAATTAATCGGTGTTCGTGGCGAAGCAGCTTGTGAATTGCAGAAAGATACTGCCATGATTTACTTACATACGGCCGTTGATAAAGTAAATACGGCGGGTAAAACAGCCATTACCAGTTTTGCCGAAGGAGACGAATTGAGAGTGATGTTAATGGGCTTGAAACGCTTTACAAAAATAGAACCAATGAACTTGAAAAATGCCCGAAGACGTATTGCAGAGGCATCAATTGAGAAAAATGGTTACTTGTTTTAAAATACAATTTTGGTATAGAATACAAAAGAGGCAGATTTTCTGCCTCTTTTTTTTACAAAAATTCCCATAGTCCGTACCCAGATATGACCATTCAAAACAATATTGATGAAAAACATTTTTGAAAAAGAAAAAATAACTATATTTGAGAAATTCAAAAAAACTACTCTCAAATGGCATCCTTGAAAAACCAAAATATTAACTAATTCATTGCACCCATTATCACTTCCATGAAAACATACAAACATTATTCTTTTGACCTTTGGCTTACCCTTATTAAATCCAATCCTACCTTTAAAAAAGAGCGAGCGTTATTCTTTCACAAGCATTTGAACGCTAATGGAAAACCGTTGGAGGAAGTTGAACTTCTTTTTCGCAAAATAGATTTAATGAGTAATGCCATTAACCAAAAATCGGGGAAAAACCTTGATGTTGAAGAGATGTATTTGATTATTATTTACGAACTAAACGGTTCAAATTCCATTTTTGAAGACCTTGATATGGAATGGTTACTACACGAAATGGAACTATTATTCTTCCAATATATTCCCACAATTTACCACCCTGAAACACTTTCCACCTTAAATTCACTTAAAAAAATCTCTGATGTTTCGATGAATATTTTGAGCAATACGGGCTTCATAAAAGGAGCAACGCTCAGAATTGCTTTAGAAAAAATAGGAATAGCTCACCTCTTTGATTTTCAATTGTATTCTGATGAGGTAAATTTATCTAAACCCAATGCTGAATTCTTTTCTTTGATGATTGAAAAAATCTATCAAAAAAGGAAGCGTGACAACCTATTTTTGAATGATATAATTCACATTGGCGATAATATAATTGCCGACATTCACGGAGCTAATCGTCTGGGAATCAAAAGCTTTCAAGTAAATTCAAACCTCAATACCATTGCTGACTTATTGAAATAATGCAACACACATATTCACTACATAAGATTCAAAGTGCTGACATTTTTGGATTCAGTCCAAAAAAATACAGTAAATTCAAATACGGAGATGATTCAATTGCAAAGGAATTCGGCAATGCTTTGGCAGAAGGATTTATCGAAAATTATCTAACAAAAAAACCTATTCTTGAACAAATAGTTGTCATTCCCAGTCCTTACGCTTTTATTCCAACGGCTACTTTTGGCATGAAAAACTACTTCGTTTTTCGGTTAAATAGATGGTTGGTAGCAAACAATTTACCCGTTGTTCAAGAAACAAAAGTAACTCGTAGTATTACTTATAGAGAAGATTACGGAGCATTAGACGAAGCCCAAAGATTAAATCTAATTGGAAATGACACTTTTCACATTGACAAAGATTTTTTGAAGGATAAAGTATTAATTTTTTTGGACGACATTCGCATTACTGGTAGCCATGAAAGAATGATTACGAAAATGTTGGAGCAATATAGCTTAGAAAACGAAACGTATCTTTTATATTTTGCCGAGTTAATTAACCGAAATATTCACCCAAACATCGAGAATTATCTGAATTATTATCATGTAAAATCCATCTTTGATTTGGATGATATTATCAAAAATGGGACGTTTTCGATTAATACAAGAATCGTAAAATACATTTTGAATAGTGAGCCTAATTCATTCCAAATATTCCTTCAAAATCATTCCATTTCTTTTCTTGATTTATTGTATGATATGGCGATTGGCAATAGTTACCATACCATTGAGGCGTATCAGGAGAATTTACAAACAATTAAAAAAGAAGTAACGCTTAGAGCAAAAAATACAGTCTATATTTCGTAAAAACCAAAAATAACATGGCAATTAACTTACAAAAAGGGCAACGAGAATCTATCAATGCTCCAAAATTTACGGTGGGATTAGGTTGGGATACCAACAGTTCTTCAACGGGGATGGCTTTCGATTTGGATGCTTCGGTTTTCGTGATGGGCGAAAACAAAAAGATTCTCAGTGATAGTCATTTTGTCTTCTATAATAATCCCAAAACGCCCAATGGTGCGGTTGAACACACGGGCGATAATCTCACGGGTGATGGCGATGGTGATGATGAGCAAATCAACGTAGATTTATCAAAAATTGATACGAATGCAACAGAAATTTGTATTGTTGTAACGATTCACGAAGCGGAAGATAGAAAGCAAAATTTTGGGCAAGTCCGTAATTCTTATATCAGAATTTTTGACTCAAATTCTAATGCCGAAATCCTTAAATACGAACTGGAAGAAGACTTTTCAATTGAAACGGCCATTGAATTTGGTCGGATTTATAAACGTGGTACGGACTGGAAATTTGAAGCGGTTGGCACAGGTATGAAAGGTGGATTAGAGGATTTTCTGACCAAATATAATTAAGGAGCGAACAGCTCAATTTTAGTGAATTACCTAAGTTTCGTACAAATATTTAACTAAAAATAATCATGGCAATTAATTTATCGAAAGGTCAGAAAATAGACCTCAGAAAAGAATCAGGTTCTGAACTCACCAATTTTTGCGTTGGAGCAAACTGGGGAGCCATTGAAACAAAAGGATTTTTTGGATTATCAACCAACAAAACCAACGTAGATTTAGACTTGAGTTGCGTGCTGGTGGACAATAACAATAATATGGTTGATTTTATTTATTCACCACTATATAATTTGTCAGTTCTGCAAAAATTTGGTTTACAAAAAGGAAAATTAAGCACTTTTGATAACGCCATGAGACATACTGGCGACGATTTACAGGGTGATTCGGGTGGAGATGATGGCTTAGATAATGAAATTATTACCGTTGATTTAACAAAAATTAATCCCAATGTTTCAAAGATTTATTTCTTTTTAAATAACGTGGGGAAAGAAGATTTTTCAATGATTCCATACGCTAAAATCCGAATGTTTGAGGGGACAGCTACGAGAGTAAATTCGGTTTTTGCTTCGTATAATGTTTCTGCGGAACCTCAATATAAAGGAAAAACCGCCCTAATTTTAGGAAAATTATATAAAAGAAACGACCAATGGAAATTTGATGCCATCGGCGACCCAACGGAAGATTCATTCTTGGGACAAACCATCCAAAGAATTATGCAATCGTATTTGTAAAATTCGGAAAATTATCGCCCGCAAGGGTCTAAACACATGAGAAGATTACCCGTTTATTTATTGTTAGATACGTCTGGGTCGATGAGTGGCGAACCTATCGAAGCCGTTAAAAATGGCGTACAAGTGATGATTAGTTCATTACGCCAAAATCCGCAAGCCATCGAAACGGCTTTTATTAGTATTATTACATTTGATACTACGGCACAGCAGATTATTCCTTTGACCGATTTGGCTTCTTTCCAAATGGTTGATTTGAAGGCTTCGGGTGTAACGGCTTTGGGCGAAGCTCTCAAATTGGTTAGTAATTGTATAGAAAAGGAAGTTGCCAAAACAACGATGGAACAAAAAGGCGACTGGAAACCATTGGTTTTCATTATGACGGACGGTATTCCGACGGATAATTGGCAAAGTGGTTTAACGGAATTCAAAAAGCATAAAACTGCTTTCACGATTGCGTGTGCCGCCGGAAATAAGGCTGACACGAGCGTTTTGAAGCAAATTACGAATGACGTAGTGAGTTTAGACACGGCAGATAGTGCCAGTATTTCAAAATTCTTTTTGTGGGTAACAGCTTCCATTGGCGTATCTTCGACCAAAGTAGAAGACAGTGGAAAGGAAGTACAAGGTCTAAAAGAATTGCCTCCTCCCCCATCAGAATTGAATATTGTTGTCTAATTGAACATTCCAAATGAGAAGATTACCCGTTTATTTTTTATTAGATACCTCTGGCTCCATGTATGGCGAACCTATACAAGCCTTAAATAATGCTTTGAGTGGGATGATAAATACCCTTAGAATGGATGCTCAAGCATTGGATTCTTTGTGGATTTGCATTATAACGTTCGATAGAGAAGTGAAAGAGATAGTTCCCCTCACGGAATTAGCTTCTTTTCAATTACCCGAAATTACTTGTCCACAAAGTGGTCCAACGCATACAGGAAGAGCTTTGGAGATGTTACATCAGAAAGTAAAAACGGATATTATCAAAGGTAGTCCAACGCAAAAGGGTGATTGGAAGCCTTTATTGTTTCTTTTTACAGATGGCAAACCCAACGATTTACAACTCTATCGAGAGATGCTTCCCCAAATAAAAGCCCTTAATTTTGGCGCTATTGTTTGTTGTGCAGCTGGGAAATTGGCGGATGATAGTTTGTTGAAAGAATTAACCGATAATGTTATTCATTTAGATAATGCCGATAGTGCCACGTTGAAACAGTTTTTCAAATGGGTTTCAGAGACTATCGAACAAGGAAATAAAAGTCAAGGAACGGGTGAAACAATTGCTTTACCGCCTCCTCCAAGCGAAATAAATATTGTAATTTAATGTACTTAATCCTCCATATTTTCATTAATGTCCTCATCATTGGACTGTTTCTTTATTCAAAATTATTACCATACAAAGACAAATTAACGGGTCAATTCAAAAGCGCTTTTGATTTCTTTAATAGTATTTTTACGCCCATTTTGAATAGTCTAAAATCATTTTTTAAGCCATTTGAGGTCGGAATCGGTCTTTCGGTTGATATGACCCAAATTGTTTTGTTGGTTATTTTGTTATTGTTGAATTGGTATTTTTAAAATAGCTACAATGAGAAGACTACCCATCTATTTTTTAATTGACGTATCAGAATCAATGGTTGGCGACCAAATCAGGCAGGTGGAAGATGGGATGGCAACCATTATTAAATCCATCAAAACCGACCCACACGCCATTGAAACCGTTTGGATTTCGATTATTGTTTTTGCTGGACAAGCTAAAACCTTAGTACCTTTGCAGGAGGTTGTAAGTTTTTATCCTCCCCGATTTCCCATTGGCGGAGGCACTTCTCTGAGCAATGGTTTGGGACATTTGATGTTTGAATTGAGAAGAAATATCGTAAAAACTACGATGGAACAAAAAGGCGATTGGAAACCGATTGTGTTTTTGTTTACGGATGGTGTTCCCACTGACGATTCAAAAAATGCGATTAACGAATGGAAACAAAATTGGCAACGTACCGCCAATATGGTTGCTATTTCTTTCGGAGATAATACGGATACTTCGCTTTTGGGCGAATTAACTGAGAATGTTCTACAATTCAATAATGCCACGTCCGAAGATTATCAGAAGTTTTTTAAGTGGGTAACGGATTCCATCAAAACCAGTAGTGTACGGGTTGAAAATAGTAATTCGGGTTTTGAATTAGCAAAATTGGATGATGACACACTTACTAAAATTGATTTTAGCCAAGTAAAAACCGTCCCTTCTCAATACATAGATCATAATTTTGTGGTATTGGCAGGGAAATGTCAGAATACAAAACGCCCTTATTTGATAAAATACAAAAAAGCCTTGCGTGATTCTTCTACTTTTGGGTTAAATTACCAAACGCTTTCTTATCATTTGGTGGGAGCATTTCAAATGGACAGTTCATCTTATTCCGAACTTTCGGATGAAAATGGTATGGCTGCAAAAATAAATACCGAAGAATTAATCGGAATGCCTTCGTGTCCTTGTTGCGGCAATCAATTCGCTTTTGCGATGTGTAGTTGCGGAGAATTGCATTGTATTGGTTTGCAAAATATTGATGAAAAAACGGCTGAAATGAAAGCAACTTGCCCTTCTTGTGGCGTAAATGGCACTTACGGGTCGGGCAGTGGCGGTTTTGATGTAAACAGAACACAAGGATAGAACTTAAAATGAACAACCTAAAGCAATACATTAGCACTCTGTTTACTCAAAAAAACATGCTTGTCCCCAAGAATAGAACGCAACTCTTTGAAGCGTTTATTCAAGAAGAAACAATTATAAATGCCGTGCGAGTCATACAGGAAAACCAAAAAATGATGATAGATAAATGGAAAATAAAATCTACTATTCAAGACATCATAGAAAAACACCTTATCGTCCCAAATGCGATGGTTGATAAACCTTATTTGGTCAATTTGGATTTTGTGAAGTTGGAAATGAATGATATAATTTATTCAGAATTTGAAAATTTAGAAAATTATGGGTTGGAATACAACAATGAAACCGAAACCATCAGAGGAAATCCAACGCAAAGTGGTGATTTTAAAATAAAGATGAAATTTAGGGTGGCAGGAGAACCCGATGATTCTGAATTGAATGAAAAAAGGGTTTCTTTGATTATCAACGCCAATCCAAAATCCCTCTGGAAAGATATTCCCAGTACAAAATCAGAGAATAATTATTGGAAAGAAGACAACGTTCAAGATTTCCAACAATTGGGTGAAAAACACCTTGTTATTGCTTCGAAAAGAGGGCGTTCTCATGCCAATGTTGGCTCGTTTAGAGATGATGATTTTGCCTTCAAAAACTTCCCTGAAACGGGTTGGAATGTGGTTTGCGTTGCCGATGGTGCGGGCAGTGCTAGGCTCGCTCGACAAGGCTCAAAAATAGCTTGTGATGGCATTATTGACTATTTTACGGAAAATTTAACACCAGAATCCTTCTCAGAATTTGACCGTCTGCTGCAAGAACACAACTTAGGCACGGGGGAAGATACCCAAAAAAAGCTCAACGTTTTTGTCTATAATAAGTTGGGAAGTGCCGCCTTTCAAGTACATCAAAAATTAGCCGATTTTGCCCTTAAAACCGAAGCAAATATCAAGGATTTTCACAGTACGTTAATCTTTATTTTGTTTAAAAAATATGAATTTGGCTACGCCATTTTATCGTTTGGCGTGGGTGATTGTCCGATTGGATTATTAAATACTGATTTAACCGAGATTAAACTAATGAATTGGTTAGATGTGGGTGAATATGGTGGTGGAACACGGTTTATCACCATGCCCGAAATATTCAATAGCGATAAATTTGGAACCCGTTTTGGCTTTAAATTGGTAGATGATTTCGCTTATCTAATGCTCATGACGGATGGGATTTACGACCCAAAATTTGTGGTGGAAGCCAATTTAGAAAAAATACAAAAATGGAAAGAATTTTTGGCTGATTTAGGCGGTAATAATGAAGAAAAAATAACCGTAGAATTCAATTCCGAAAATACGGAAATCGCCAGTCAACTTTCAGCGTGGATGGACTTTTGGAGTTCTGGCAACCATGATGACAGAACTTTGGCAGTAGTATTTTAAGAATTTAAACAACGCATTAAATTCAATTATTAATCACTATGGGTGTAATTACAGTAAAATCAATCATAAACGACTCCACTTATCAATACGTTGATAACGGAAACCCAAAAAGTGGGACGGCTAAAAATGTATATTTTAGTCCCGACAGAAAATATGTGGTTGCTATTTTTAAAGAAAAACAAGATTTTAATCAGAGAGAACGCCTTACAAAAATTGTTACGCAATATTACAACGCTATAAAATCTAAAGAAGCGGGAGATTATTACTTAGAGGAAATCTACCGCTGGCCCACGGATGTGATAGAAACGAATGGCAAAACGGGTTTGATTGTTCCGATTTATAACCCAAAATTTTTCTTCAAAACGGGTTATGCTACCAGCGATTTAATCAAAGGAGAAGAGAAAAATGGAAAGTGGTTTGCAAGTTCAAAATTCAGAAACAGGGCATTCCCCCTACGTTTAGATGAAAGTGAATTAGGAAATTGGTTGGGCTATTTTCAGATATGCGTTAATTTGGCAAGGGGCGTAAAAAAAATGCACCAAATGGGATTATCTCATTCAGATTTATCATACAATAATGTTTTGGTTGACCCTGTCACAAAATCAGCTTGTATGATTGATTTGGATGGTTTGGTAGTGCCAGGTTTATACGCTGCGGAGGTAATCGGAACGGCTGATTTTATTGCTCCTGAAGTGCTTACAACCAAACATTTGGACAAAACTGACACCAACCGAAAACTCCCCAATCGTTTGACTGATCTCCACGCCCTTGCTTGTTTGGTGTACATGTATCTCCTCCACAGGCATCCCTTAAAAGGTGGGAAAGTGCATGATTTAGATACTGAAAAGGACGATTTACTTTCGATGGGAGAAAAATCCTTATTCATCGAACACCCCACAGATGCTTCCAACAGACCCAAAATGAATCAGATTTCAAAGTGGGATGTTTATTGGTCAGATATAAACAAGTTGCCCTATACGCTCACGGGGCTTTACCTAAAAGAACTTTTCGACCAAGCATTTATCAAAGGATTGCATAACCCTTATGAACGCCCCAATGCGGATATGTGGGAGCAAGCCTTATTGAAAACGACCGATTTGATGCAACCGTGCAGTAATTCATCTTGTGAACAAAAATGGTACGTTTTTGATAATTCCACTACGCCTCGATGTCCGTTTTGCGGAACGGCTCATAAAGGGACCTTACCCGTTTTAGATTTATACTACGAATTCAAGCCCACTGTTTGGCGACCAGAAAATCATCGTTTAATGGTTTATCACAATCAATATCTCTTTCAATGGCACGTCAATAGAAATATTCCGAGGAATGAACGCTTGACCGTAGCCCAAAAAACACCCGTTGGTTATTTTACCTTTCATAATAATGCTTGGGTCTTAGTTAATCAAAATCTAACAGGTCTTAAAGATTTAACCAATGACAGAATGATTGGAATCAACGAAATGGTGGAATTAACCGATGGCAAAAAACTATTATTATCAAAAGAAGAAGGAGGCCGAGTAGTAGTCATTACGATGGCAAACCAATAATTTCACCATTTACCCATTAAATATGAACGAGTTTATTCAACAAATTAATATTCTTTGGCAAGACGTAATTAGTCACCCAGGGAATTCGCTTGCCATCATTGGTAATCTAATTATTATAGAAAGTTTACTGTCAGTGGATAATGCAGCCGTACTGGCTACAATGGTGATGGATTTACCTCAAAACCAACGTGATAAAGCCTTGAAATATGGTATTTGGGGAGCTTATTTTTTCAGAGGATTAGCCATGATTTTTGCAGCGGCTCTTATCAAAATATGGTGGCTAAAATCGTTGGGAGGTCTTTATCTTTTATACTTAGTTTTTGATTGGTGGAAAGGAAAACAGACAGACACAGAAGATGATGATTTCATTGATAAAGAAAGTAATTGGCTCTATAAATTGACTGTTGGTTCGTTAGGCACATTTTGGGCAACAGTCGCCTTAGTGGAATTAATGGACATGGCATTTTCGATTGATAATGTCTTTGCTGCCGTAGCGTTTTCTCCGAACATTATTTTAGTATGTATTGGCGTATTTATTGGAATTTTAGCGATGCGATTTATTGCTCAGTGGTTTGTAACCTTAATGGAAAAATATAGTTTTCTCGAAACCTCCGCTTTTGTAGTAATTGCAATTTTGGGGGTAAAATTGGTCTTATCTCTTTATGAACATTTCTATGCTGAAAGCGCTGTAAGCCGGTTTCTGGGTAGCCATGCGGCTGATATTGGCATTTCGGTTGTAACAGTTATCATTTTCTTTCTTCCAATTATTACTTCTTTATTATTTAATGTTCCTAAAATACATGAAGACGTTTGATTTTTAAAGTAGTAAAAATCAGTTTTAGAAGGATAAAAGAGGCAAATTTTCTGCCTCTTTTGTTGTGATTTACATAAATGTATAACTACAAGAAAGTCCACAATAAAATTGCCAACCGATACTGATGAATTATTTTAAAAATATAGCAACTATTTAAACGTAAACCCAATAAAAAAGTCGCTCCGTGAGAAGCGACTTTTCTACTATATGTCTAATAACCAAATGATTACTTAACTTTCTTTTTAACCAATTCTTTAACTTTGGCTGCTCTTCCTTGTTTGCCACGAAGATAAAATAATCTTGCACGACGAACTTTACCTCTACGCAATACTTCGATTTTATCAACGTTTGGTGAAAGTAAAGGAAAAATTCTTTCTACACCAATTCCGTTTGAAATTTTACGTACTGTGAATGTTTCACCTGCACCTGCATTACGACGTTGGATTACTGTTCCTTGGAAAACCTGAATACGCTCTTTAGCACCTTCACGGATTTTTACGTGTACATTAACGGTATCACCTGCTGAAAACTCGGGCAAATCTGCACGGCGTGCAGCATTTTCAGACTCTACGAACTTAATTAAATCGTTCATTTTTTGTTTTTTTACTGTTGAAAATTTTGATTTATTTTCCGAAAAAATTACCAGCGGTAGCTTTAAAGGTCTGATTATTAAGCATTTACTTAATAAAGACTGCCCAGCCACATAATTATTTTTGTTTGGGACTGCAAAGGTACGGAATGATTGCTGGAATTGAAAGGGGTAAAAGATAAAATTTACTGTTCAATTCTCTATCTATAATTTTCTTAGGCTCGTTTTATTGTGTAAAAATAAGAATTCAAAAAATTCAAAGCGGTTCTCTGAAAATTATCCATAAAAAAGCGTCTCGAAATTAATCAAGACGCTTTTTTTTATCATTCAAAAAATCTTACAAATACTGGTTGGCATTCAAAGCATTCAAATCTTCGAAAGCCAATTTCAAACGGCTTACGAAAGTATCTTCGCCCTTACGTAACCAAACACGTGGGTCATAGAATTTCTTATTTGGAGAATCTTCGCCCGTTGGGTTTCCAATTTGTCCTTGTAAGTATCCTTCTTTTTCTTTGTAAAAATTCAAAATACCTTCCCAGAATGCCCATTGCAAATCGGTATCAATATTCATTTTGATGGCTCCGTAAGAAAGTGCTTCACGAATTTCTTCACGTGATGAACCTGAACCTCCGTGGAATACAAAGTTGATTGGTTTCTCAGCCGTTAAACCGAATTTCTCTTTTACGAATTCTTGAGAATTATGTAAAATGATTGGAGACAATTTAACGTTTCCTGATTTATAAACGCCGTGTACGTTTCCGAAAGCCGCAGCGATGGTGAAACGGTGAGAAATTTTGCTCAATTCTTCGTAAGCATACGCTACTTCTGAAGGCTGAGTATATAATTTTGACGAATCAATATCTGAGTTATCAACCCCGTCTTCTTCACCACCTGTTACGCCCAATTCGATTTCTAAAGTCATTCCGATTTTAGACATTCTTGCTAAATAGTGCTTACAGATTTCGATGTTTTCTTCGATTGGTTCTTCTGATAAATCAATCATGTGTGAAGAGAACAATGGCTTGCCATGTTGTGCATAAAATGCTTCACCTGCATCCAACAAACCGTCTAACCAAGGCAATAATTTCTTAGCACAGTGATCAGTATGAAGAATTACTTGCACACCGTAAGCCTCCGCCATAAGATGTACGTGATGAGCACCCGAAATTCCACCGGCAATTGAAGCTTCTTGTTTTCCGTTTGGTAAAGATTTACCTGCGTAAAATTGAGCTCCACCGTTCGAGAATTGAACAATGACGGGTGAGTTTACCGCTTTGGCAGCTTCCAAAACTCCGTTCACTGTATCTGTCCCCGTAACGTTTACGGCTGGCAAAGCGAATTGATTTTTCTTAGCGATTTCAAAAAGCTCTTGAACGGCATCTCCGTACAAAACCCCTTTTTGGGAAGATAGACTTGACATAATTATTTTCTCTTGTTAAAAATTGTCTTGATTAATTCTTTGGATATTAGGAAGCTAAATAAATAAAATCATTTGTTTTTTACATTTTAACAGAATAATATTTTGATAAAATTGTATTTTCCAAATATTATAGATATTTACGCCACTTCCTACTCTGCAAATATACGAACCTTAAGGCTCTTTTTTATCAAGAACGTTAATTAATGTTAATTGGCTGAACTTACAGAAATATACGTTGATATTTGTCGTTTGAAAGGAAAACTCAAACCAAAAAGCTATGAAATTAAAACTTTTCCTATTTCTTTTCTTGGCAAATACTACGAACGTATTTTCGCAAATTCTTCCAAAAAGTGAATCTTTTGTTCGTTGCCTTTCACTCCAAATGACGGGCAGGAAGAAGAACATTAGTTTCTTTGAAGGCGATAATATCATTATTAATACCGTTTCAGACCGTAAAAAGCATAATTTCCAAATTCTTAGAATGACAGATAGTTCATTTTTTTATTCTCCTTATCAAGAACAAAATACCATTTTTGATTTACAAGAATTAAAGTTTAAAGACATCAAAAAGATTTATTTGGGCGGGAATAACAATCCAATTGCTTTTCGGGGTACGGGTATATTAGGGGGTGCGGGCGTAATATTATTTACGATTGAGGTGCTGAATCAGCTAAAAAATACACCTGTAAAAATTAACCCAACAATCGCTGGCGTGAGTGCTGGGTTAATTGGGGTAAGTTATTTGATAAAAGTCTTCACGAATCAGAATTATAGAATTAACAAAAGGCATTTTTTCCATTTATATCATCTGCCTTATTCGAGTCCATTGTTGCGACCGAGTTAATACCGAATACTCCAAAATGGATTTCGTTCTTCTTTAATTTTCTCTTGAATAAACTTCCGAAGCATATCTTGGTAAGCTAATTCATTAATTTTTTTGCCTTTCATTTTTTTGGGCAATTCCATTTCATTAGTAATTTTTAAGGGTTCAATTTTTGTGGCTTCCACAATCATCGCCCCGTCGTTAATGTTCAATTCCATGATTAATCCAGGCAAGCCATAAAGTCTTTCTGGACCCGCATTAATAGGAATATCTTGGGCAAACCAAGCGATAATTTTTTGTTTTTTGATCGTATCTTGTATCATCGCTTTCATGCAAATATGCCCCGCTACGTCTTTGATATCATTCAGAATTTTCCAGTCCAATTCCTTCAATGAATCTTCCATGAGGTAGGTTTTACCAATCATTTCAAAAACTTCTGCTATCGTATTTTTCTCAAAATCTCGCTTGATGCCAAAGACTTCTTTCCGACCATTATAATCGTATTTTTCTTCCCACGAATTGAGCTGTTCTGATTGTTTGTAGTAACTTCCTTTTTCATTGAAATAGGTTCTTCGTCAATTTTGGTGAAAGCCTATCTTTTACTGGTGATGACCACTCGTT
>JBBAKY010000052.1:0-25663 GCA_040403295.1 Arcicella sp. | reverse complement strand
TAGTCTAAGTCAAAATAACAAATAACTATTCTGTAATTTTTTCCACTAAAAAGGCAATTTTTTGTACTTTTGAACTGTTTTTAGGTTGTAAAACGATTAAAAACAAAGAATTTATGTTTCCAACAGTAAGCCCAAAAAAGACCTCTGAACGTAAAACTGAATTACACAAAGAGGCACAAGCCTATAAAAAAACGATTGATGGTCAAGTAAATGATCTCAAATCTGAAGCCTCTCGCATCGGGACAACCGCCCTCATTGTGGGAACGGCATTAGCGAGTGTGTATGTAATTTTCAGCTTATTTACTTCTGATTCTGAACCCAAAAAGAAGAAAATAAAAGCAGTTGAAAACTCGAATTTACCCGTTGTTGTGACAAGAGAAAAAGGAACTGAATCATGGTTAGTATCCTCAATTAAGGGATATATTGTTGCATTTTTGATGGCGCTTGCCAAAGACAAAATCATGGAAGCAATGGCGATTTTAAAAGAAAGTAATGACCCAAAAACTACTGAGTAAACTATACGAGCGGAAAGAAAAAGGTCAGAAGTCTTTTGCTGTTTTGATTGACCCCGATAAGGTAAATCTTGACAACTTTTCAAATTTATTAAATCTCTGCGTTGAATATAATGCCGATTATATTTTCGTGGGCGGAAGTCTCATTACCAATTATGTAATGAGTGAAGTAATTACGAGAATCAAAGCATATACCAATATTCCCATAATTTTATTTCCAGGAAATAGTTTACATATTGATAATCAGGCAGATGCAATTTTGTTATTATCTCTAATCTCAGGAAGAAATCCAGAATTTTTAATTGGTCAACACGTAATTTCAGCTCCTGTTTTACGGAAAAGTAGTTTACAAATTCTGCCAACTGGCTATATGTTGATTGATAGTGGACGACAAACTACGGTTTCTTATATTTCCAACACAACGCCCATTCCACACGATAAACCTGGCATAGCGGCTTGTACGGCAATGGCAGGGGAAATGTTAGGTTTGAAATTAACGTATTTGGATGCAGGTTCGGGAGCAATGAATCCAGTATCGCCCGAGATGATTGCTGCGGTTAGACAATCAGTTGATACGCCAATCATCGTGGGAGGAGGAATTAATTCAATAAAAAAAGCAAAAAATGCCCTTTCCGCAGGTGCAGACGTAATTGTGGTGGGGAATGGAATTGAGGAAAATGTTGATTTATTGAGGGAAATTGCGATTACAGTTAATAGTTATCAGTCATTAGAGAGCAGAGCTTAGAATACAGATGATAGAATTTACGCTATCACCTGTATTCTAAACTCTATTTTTAATACCCCCCTCTAAATTTATACGTATCTGCAACTTTCTGAATTGCCACCATATAGGCAGCAATTCTCATCGGAACTTTGTATTGCTGAGAAGTTAAAAACACTTTGTCAAAAGCATCTTTCATAATTCTATCCGAACGACGATTAACTCTGTCCAAAGTCCATTTATAACCAATTCTATTTTGTATCCACTCGAAGTAAGAAACCGTTACACCTCCTGCATTTGCTAAGATATCAGGTACAACCAAAATTCCTTTATCGTTAATTATATCATCGGCGGAGGCGGAAGTTGGTCCATTTGCCCCTTCTACAATCATTTTTGCTTGAATATACGGTGCATTCTCATTGTTAATCACATCCTCTTTTGCCGCTGGAACCAATACATCCACCTCAAGCATTAACAATTCTTCATTAGTAATTTTCTCTGCTCCAAGAAAGTTCTTGAGGGTGCCATTATTGATTTCTCTAAACTTCATTGCTCCTTCCATATCAATTCCTTTTTCATTATAATAAGCTCCTGAGATATCAGAAATGGCTTTTATCATTACGCCACGCTCGTGCAGAAGTGCCGCAGCGTGTGAACCTACATTGCCAAATCCTTGGACAGCAGCGGTTGCTTTATAAGGATTAATTTTTAGTTTATCCATCCCTGCCAAAGCTGAAGTCATTACGCCTCTTCCTGTTGCCTCGGTACGTCCTAATGAACCGCCTAATACCAAAGGTTTACCCGTTACTACTGCATTTACCGTCATTCCTTTTGCCTTTGAATATTCGTCCATAAGCCACGCCATTTCACGAGGGCCCGTTCCCATATCGGGTGCTGGAATATCTTTATCAGGGCCAAAAACGTCTAACATCGAAACCGTATAGGCTCGCATCAAACGTTCCATTTCTCCCGCCGACATTTCCCGTGGATTACAGGCAATTCCGCCTTTTGCACCACCATAAGGAATATCGACAACGGCACATTTCCAAGTCATCCAAGCCGCCAATGCACGAACTTCATCCAAGTTAACAGCTGGGTCGAATCGAATTCCGCCTTTTCCAGGCCCTAAGATATTGGAATGCAAAACTCTGTGTCCCTCAAAAACTTTGATAGAGCCGTTGTCCATCGTGATGGGAAGTCCAACCGTCACTTGACGTGCTGGAACTTTCAATATATAATACATTTCGTCTGAAATGCCCAATAATTCAACCGCTTTATCAAAGCGTTGCATCATGGATTCTAATGGATTTTCCTTGTCCTTAATCGGAGCAGGTTCTATGTATGTCATAGTTTAAAAATGAATTATTGGTTTAGCCACTAACCTAAAACGAACAATTATTGTTGATGGTTTTGCAAAAATACTAAGTTTAAAACTTATAAGTCAAGCCTTTGGTTTCTAAGTATAAATACTTGATTTTCAGTTGAAAAGCATAAAGTTGAGGTCATTTTATATTTTCCTTTTTATCTTTATCGTAAAGTAGCAATTGTACCAAATAATCATTGGTAAAAGACTAAAATTAAAAAATCAAAAAATTTAAAATAAATTTAATTAATTCTTGAAATATTGATATTTTATTAAAATGAATTTATCTTTGTAAACTTTTTACGCACAGAATTACTTTTTCAAAGTTATTTTGTATAAAAATACCGCCAAAATCCTTATCAGTGAACCCATAAACAACCCTATTCAAGAAAGATGGAGACATTAGTAGAACAAAAAACCAGATATTCGAGTGAAGACCTTAAAGAATTTGAGGAGTTGATCACTAACAAATTAGAAGACGTTCGTGGAGAATTGAACTACATTCGTGAGGCCCTTCACAAACGTAATGACCCAGGTACTGACGTAACAGGCGGAAGTTCAAAGTTGATGGAAGATGGAGCAGACAGTACGGAGAAAGAAAGTATGAGTCAATTAGCAGCACGTTTGCAAAAATTCTCATTGCAATTAGAAAATGCTTTGATTCGTATCAAAAATGGCACCTATGGCATTTGTGTTGATACTGGAAAATTGATTCCGAAAGAACGCCTGAGAGCTGTTCCTCATACACAACAGACTATTGAAGCTAAACTGATGAAGCAGAAATAATTGTTTAATCTAACTATTTTAAGGACGGTATCGCTCAAATCGATGCCGTCCTTTTTATGTAATAAGCGTCTAATTTTATTAAAACAAACTCATTTGCTCCACCTTCGGTTGAAACTTAGGCGTTTCGATTTTTAGTTCACATTGGTCATTTAGTTGTTGAATCCAATAAGTGGCCATTTCGGGCGAATTTATGTTTTCGTTGATGTGTACAAATAGCCAAAGTTCTTGTAACCCTTCTTCCAACCAACCTTTTATTCTTTGTACCCATTCATCAATGCGCTGATAATCTGAAGGATGCTCATTGCCAATCCATCGAATAAAGGCTTTTGGAACGGATAGACTTTGATGCACCACATCTCGCCTGCCCGCTACATCCGTGATGACGGTGGCGTGTCCCATTTCGTGTAACATCGCTAAGGTTTCTTGCCAAGTATTTTCGTTTTTAAACCAATCTTCATGACGAAATTCTACCGAAATTTTCAATTTATCAGGCAACCTTTTTAGATATTTTTCGAGAATTGGTAATTGCTTTGGGGTAAAGTAGGGCGCTAATTGTAGGAAAGGTAATCCCAATTTATCTCCTAATTTCAAAATCTGCCGACAAAATTCATCCGTCAAATCTTCGGTATTTAATAGCAGTTTATCATGCGAAATTACTTGGGGAAATTTCGTACAAAAAGTAAAATCATCCGCCGATTCTTCCAGCCAACGTTCAATGGTTTCATCACTCGGAATTTGGTAATGCGTTACGTTGAGCTCAATCGTATCGAATTGTTGGGAATATAATTTCAATAAATCGTGCGTTTTGGCATTATTGGGATAGATTTTTCCATTCCATTCTTTCACCGACCAAACGGGACAACCCACTTTAATGAGCGGTGCTTTTGAAGTATTTTTTAAAACCTTCGCATTGAAATTATTATCTGGTATAAGGCTTAAATCAGTTTTTTCAAGTTCTTGTTTAGAGATTTTTCCGAAGTCCATACTTTAAAATGTGTTTAATATTAATGAGTTCATTTGAAGTATAAATATAATATCCTAATTCAGTAAAAACATGTGCCAGTAAATATCAAAATTAATAAAACCATCCAGATGAAATTATTCCCCAACTTCTTCTGTAATTCAATATTATTTTCTTCCAAAAATAACAAAAAAAAAGATTGGTTCTTTTCAGAACCAATCCCTAACAATCAATCCTTAAAGCCTATTTCGGGTCAAGTGCTTTTTCGATTCTGAAAAGACAGTCTTGTAAATGATATTTGCTCATTTTATCAAGCGTAGGCTTAGTTAAAGCACTTTTTATTTCATCTTTCAAAGTCAATAAATGTCCACGAGTTACGGAAATAATATCTGTTTTGCGTGGGTCAACAGCTAAAGGAACAACGCTACCTCTTCCTCCAAAACCACTTGATGGTGTAACGCCAGTAGCATTCAAAGTCGCAATCATTTTTTCGACAAAAATCTTTTGTAAATTTCTTCGTGAAGCATCAATCATTTTATGAGTACGTAATTCCGACCAGATAGAAGTACGCACGTCCGTAAATAATTCATCCATACTATAGGAGGCAGGAAACTTTGCGTTTGTTTCAATAAAACGTTGCATCCTGTCTACTGTAAATAAACTATTCAAAGTTGCTTCTTGTATTCTACTAATCGCATCAATGCCTTGATCTGGGCGAATTTTTGACATAATTTTATCATCCAATAACCAAGTTGGCGTTTCAAAAACTTGACGATTTAACCATGAAATGGCATCTTTTTGGATAGCACGTGGTGTTGGTTCGTAAACTGCTCCTTGTTCGTCAGACGATTTTGGCGTTTCATAAACACCGCCAACATTTTTCGTAACGTGGCCAATGTATCGCCGATATTGATTAACAATTTCGCCGTAACCTTCTGTAAGCATATCAAAATCTTGCGCTTCTTCTTTGGTCCATTCCGTCAAATTTGGCAAGATTCTTTTTAAGTTTTTGATACCATAATCACTCGCCAACATATTATTATCACCCAAACATTCCGATTGCGTGCGTGGGTCGTAAGGATTGGATTCTGTACCAAACCAAATTCGTGGATTTTTGGCGTATTCAGTAATAAACTGCTTGTTCAAAGTTTTCTGGTCGTCTTCTGGCGTGGCTCCTCCGAGAGTTTGATACGCCCATTTTACCGCCCAGACATCGTATTCGCCAATTCTTGGATACAAATCTTTTACGCCATCTTCTGGTTGAGCTACGTAATTAAAACGAGCATAATCCATGATTGAAGGCGTATGTCCGTGAGCGGCAATCCAAGCTGGATTACGCAAATTTTCAACGGGAATGGTCGAACTTGAACCAAAATTATGGCGTAGTCCAATCGTATGTCCAACTTCGTGTGAAGACACAAAACGGATTAAATCACCCATCAATTCATCATCAAATTTGTTTTTTCTCGCCCGTGGATCAACGGCCGCTGCTTGGGTCAAGTACCATTTTTTCAATAATTTCATTACGTTGTGATACCAACCAATGTGACTTTCCAAAATCTCGCCTGAACGTGGATCATTTACGTTAGGGCCGTAAGCGTTTTCAATATCCGAAGCGAAATAACGAATGGCTGAATAACGGGCATCTTCCAGACTAATGGTGGTGTCATTATCCGCTAAAATCTCTCCTCTGATGGCATTTTTCCAACCAGCGGCTTCAAAAGCTTTTTGCCAATCATCCACGCCTAATTTTAGATATTTTCTCCATTTTGCGGGCGTTGCAGGGTCAATATAATACACGATTGGTTTCTTTGGTTCAATCAATTCGCCTTTCTTTTGTTTGGCAGCATCTTCAGCATTTTTAGGTTCTAAACGCCATCTAACGGCAAATGTACGGTCTTCAGTGCGTTGTCCACCTTCTTCAAAAACAGTGTAACCATTTGCAAAATACCCAACACGTGGGTCAAAATAACGTTGCTTCATAGACTCTTTTGGTAATAGAATCATTGAAGTATTTATTTCCATCGTAACCGCACTTGATACCGCAATGGCAGGAACACTTACCGACGGAATCGGACTTGGCGTTGCTGGCCCAAAAGAAGGCGTTGGAGGAGTACCATTGAAGGTTTTAACCGTTCTAATTTCCGTATTTATCGGAAACGTTTTAATTCCTTGAATATAAGAACGATCGACTGCAATGGACGTAATTTTATACGATGATTTCGTTTGTGGAGATAAAGAAACTATTTGATTATCGCCTTTGAAAAAATCAGTAATCTCAATAACTGTTGAAGATAATTTACTGGCTGAATCTTTCTTAAATGCCTTAATGTCAAAGGCTTGTGCGATTGGCTGAACGTTAGAATTTTTTACAGCTTTGTACATCGGAGCCGTAGAATCTGGCGAAACGTTGATGTATTGAATAGCCCGTAAAAAAACTTTATTTTCAGGACCTTTCTCAAAATTAATTACCTGACGATTTAATAATTCACCGCCATAAGCTCCAGGAATTGTGGCCGCTTTTGTGATACGGGTGATGGTCATAATCTCACGACCCATCAAAGAATCAGGAATTTCAAAGTAGTACTTGTCTTCTACCTTATGCACCGTAAAAAGTCCTTTGGATGTTTTGGCTTTGTCGGTAATTACCTCTTTATAAGGTTTTGGCCCTGTTTTAGGCACTTCGGCAGGTTTTGCTGGTGTGGCAGGAGTTTGAGGCGTTTTTACCTCTCCTTTTTTGTCTTGGGCTTGGACTGTCAGGGTTAGACAAGCCATTGAAGCCAAGAGCAAGGCATTTTTAGTGATTTTTAGCATGATGAATAGTGTTATTATTTTTTATAAAAACGAAAATACAAAAAAAAGCAGTTCCACTGCGGGTTTGATTTAAAAATGTTCTGTGATAAGCTGGAAATCAAATTGGTAAAGTCAATTTTACACAAGTTCCCGTTGGTCTTCCCTTCACATCAACCAAATCCTCAATTTTTACGAAGGCTTGGTCGGGGTTCATTTCGTTGAGAACCTCCAATCTATCACTTGTCAATTTCATGCCCATTGAAGTTTTACCGTTTTTCATGGGACTTTGAAAATCGGCCGACTTTTTTCTGCCAATGCCATTATCGGCAATATTGACAAACAAAGAATCTTCATCATTTTCAAAGGTGATTTTTAAAATTCTTTCCCCCTTTTTGTTTAATAATCCGTGCCATATCGCATTTTCAGCGTAAGGTTGAACCAACATTGGTGGAATATTTATCAGCACCGGGTCAATATCAGTATTTACTTGAATATCATATCTGAAAGCGTGCGTAAACCGTAAAGATTCTACGTCAAGGTACAATCTTAATGTTTCAATCTCACGAGAAAGCGGAATATTTTGTTGGTCAGAATTCTCCAAAATTAAACGAACTAACCTTGAAAATTTGGCTAAATACATCACCGCTGCATCCGTCTGATTGGTAATAATGCACTCCTGAATGGCATTGAGACTATTAAACAAGAAATGAGGGTTCATCTGACTACGCAAGGCACGCATACGAAGATTGGTCATTTGGCGACTCAATTCTTGTTTTTCAAGCGCCAATTTCAATTGATCCATTTCTCGTTGTTCACGCTCTTTTTGTAAACTTTGTTCGGCAATAAGTTTCTGGTTTTCAATAACCTTGGTTTTATAACTTAACGCCAAAGACAAACAAACAATTTCTAAGATTACGCCCAATTGCATATTAAACATTGGCAATTGCCAAAAAGCCAAATCTGCAGGATCACTATCAAGTTGAAAAAAAATCATGGATGAAATCATGGCAAATAGCGCAAATATTACCATAAAAATAGAGCCTATCACAAAAAACCAACGTAATTTATCAACCGAATTATGTAGAATCACGATGAAGTAAATAGAAACTACTGCCGTAAGTAATCTGGCAAGTGTATGGAGCATTTCATACCAATTTTGAGTTTTAGCATCTGGGAAAAAAAGAGCTACTAAAAGGATAAAACCAAGATAAATCAATAAGATTATTTGAGTTAATCTTACCTTCCAACTGACTTCTGGAACTGTTTTGGGGAAATCTAAGAGGCGATTTGCAAAACTGTAATACAAAATATAAGACAACATTGGAAATCCTATTCGGTGAAAATTCCATAGAAAATTCACCCCAAATAACTTCTTAGGATTGCTTTGAAAATCATAAAACATTGCTTCACGGATGGTAAAATAAAGAAGCCAACACAGAATATGAAAGAAATAAAAACGATACGCTTTGTCTGCAATAAAATAATTTTGCAAACCGATGTACACGAGCATCATGCACATCATGCCTTGAAAAATAGGAAATATATCGTTGTAATAATCAATCATATTTTCATGAATTAATGGAAGAGGGTTTGATAGACTTAATATTAATTGCCAATAAAAATAGATATACTCTTGGAATTTTATTAACATCAAATAACTATTTATATTTTACGTTAAAATTCTGAAATTCAATGGATTAATGCTTGCGAGATTCATAAATGTTTCATTTTTATTAATAGTTGGAAGTTCTAAAATTAACAAAAAACCAAACTTCTAAGAGAAGTTTAGTTTTATTTTTACTGATTTACGCAACCTACAATTGCCAAAAGGCGTATAAGCTACAAAATCAAATTATTGGACCTTTAAAATTACTAAAAAAATGAAAATTAACAACTTTTCTAAACGCTTCATGTTATTCTGCCTTTGGGTAGTTATTGGTATTGCTTGTACTAAAAAAGAAGATGCTACCCCGCTACCAAGCGTTGATTTAATGGTAAAAAGTACCACATTGGGTAACATTTTGACCGATGGCTACGGAAAAACACTGTATTTTTTCTCGAAAGAGGTAGCGGGAACATCATTATGTGAATCTGGTTGTACAACTTCTTGGCCTATTTTTTCTGTAGATAATTTGCGTTTAGATGCTGGTTTGACCGCTACTGATTTTGCCTCAATTACCCGTTCTGATGGCAAAAAACAAGTAGCCTACAAGGGTTGGCCGCTCTATTATTTCTCTGGCGATGTAGCTGCAGGTGATGTAAAAGGTGAAAATATGAATAATGTTTGGACAGCTGCCAAAACTACTTATTCTATTTTGTTAGCCAACACCCAATTAAAAGGAAATGATGGTAAATTATACGATGGAACGTATAAAGAAGGTACGGCTGATACGCAATATTTTGTGGATGAAAATGGCCGTACTCTCTACGGATTTGCGAATGATAAAAAGAATAAAAATAATTATACAAAATCCGATTTTAGTAATGACGGAACGTGGCCAATTGCAACCATAGATTTGAAAGATATTCCTTCGGCGGTGGATAAAACCTTGTTTGGAACGATTGATGTTTTTGGAAAAAAACAATTGACTTATCGTGGATGGCCCTTGTATTATTTTGGTCCAGATAATAAAGAAAGAGGCGCAACAAAAGGAGTAAGTGTGCCAAAACCAGGCGTTTGGCCTATTTTGCAAAAAGTAATGCCTAATGCACCCGAATAAGGTTAGTAAATGAGTAAATAATTTGAAAAATGGCTTTCCTTACGGTTAGCCATTTTTTTTGCTAAATTGCAAGACAAACAAATTAAAATACCAAATGAAGAAATTAATCATCAGCAAACTATTATTATTTTTACTGATTTTCTTAAATCTGCCCTTGTCTGTGTCCTCACAAACCACACGAACAGCACCAAGTCCAGATAATCTTTTCCCTAATGCCAATATGCGTTGGGTAGATTCAGTTTTTAATACTTTATCTATTGATGAAAAAATTGGGCAATTAATGATGCCCCGTGGCAATTATAGTTATGAATATGACACCGTACGTTTGTATAAAATTGTGCGAGATTATCACGTAGGTGGATTTGTACTTTTTCGGAATCGTCCAACGCCACAGGCTTTATTAGTCAATAAATTGCAATCTATGTCTAAAGTGCCGATGATGATTGGGATGGACTTGGAATGGGGAATGGAGATGCGTTTGGACAGCACCGTTCGTTTTCCCTATCAAATGACTTTGGGAGCCATGCAGGGCAATGAAAATTTGATTGAAGAAATGGGTTTGCAAATTGCCCAACAGTGTAAACGCATGGGTGTACACGTGAATTATGCGCCTGTGGTTGACATCAATAATAATCCAAATAATCCTGTTATTAATTTCCGCTCGTTCGGAGAAAATCGGGAAAAAGTAACGTCAAAGGCCCTTGCTTATATGCGAGGTTTGCAAAAAGGAGGAATTATTACTTCGGCAAAACACTTTCCTGGACATGGCGATACGGGTGTGGATTCTCATACAGATTTACCCGTGATTCTGCATAATCGTAATCGTCTGGATTCGCTCGAATTATTTCCTTATCGTGAATTAATTAAAAATGGTTTGCAGGGCGTGATGATTGCCCATTTGAGCATTCCGTCTTTGGATACAACCAAGAATTTAGCCTCTACTTTATCCCAAAAAATTGTTACTGATTTATTGCGTAAAGATTTGAATTTCAAAGGATTAGTTTTTACGGATGCGATGGATATGCAAGGAGCCGTAAAGTTTTTTCCTGAAGGAACTGCCAATGTAAAAGCAATTTTAGCAGGAAATGATATTTTGGAAACATTTTTGGATGTGCCTGCCGCTTTCAACGCTATCAAAATTGCGTTGGAAAAGGGAGAAATTGCGCAAGTTGATATTGATTTGAGAGTAAAAAGAATTCTTACCGCAAAGGCTTGGGCAGGTTTGGATAATTATAAACCCATCAAAATCAGTAATTTAATTGAAGATTTGAATCCAATAAAATCTCAAGCGCTAAATCGTCAATTTGCGGAGGAGACGATTACACTGTTGAAAAATGACGGAAATATCCTTCCACTTCAAAACTTGGATACTTTGCGGATAGCTTCTTTGAATATTGGAAATCCAACATTTGGCTCAAAATCACCTACTGATTTTCAGAAAGCTTTATCTAATTATACCGACGTTCAGCATTATAATTTAGATGAAAATTCAGCCGATTCAACCATTCAACGAGTGCGTGATTCTTTGAAAAATTATAATTTGATATTAATGGCAGTTAATGGACAATCGGTTCGTCCTGCCAAAAATTATAGTATCAATCCTAAAATTGAGAGCTTAGTTTCCGAATTTGCCAATTCTTCTAAAACGGTAGTTTCATTATTCTCAAATGCCTATACTTTATCCAAATTTGGGAATTTAGACAAAGCAAAAGCCTTGACAATTACGTACCAAGAAAGTCCACAAATGCACGAAGCCGTAGCTACTGCCGAATTGATTTTTGGTGGAATCGGAGCAAAAGGAAAGTTGCCAGTAACGGTAAACATGACATTCAGATACAATGATGGCTTGACGACTCAGCCAATTAAAAGATTTCAATATGATTATGCCGAAAACGTTGGAATTGATACAAAATTCCTGAATTATAAAATAGATTCTATTGTAAATGAGGCAATTAGACAAAAAGCAACGCCAGGTGCGGTCGTTTTAGTTGCCAAAAATGGTAAAGTGATTTTGCATAAAGCCTACGGAAAACATACCTATGAAGGAAACGAAAAAGTATTAACAACCGACCTTTATGATTTAGCGTCAATTACCAAAATAAGTACTTCCGTTCCAGCTATGATGAAGATGGAAGATGAAGGGAAGTTTACGCTTGAAGAAACAATGGGGGAATTAATGCCAACGTGGAAGGAATCGAACAAAGCAGGCTTAGTTTATAAAGATATTCTTACGCATCAGGCACGGCTAAAAGCGTGGATTCCCTTTTGGATGGATTGTATTGATTCTACTAAAATGGTGTTGGCAAGTAAGGTTTACAAAGAGAAGTATTCTGAGAAATATGTAATTACGTTTTGGGATAAATTATTTAGAAAAAAGAAATCGTTACAACGAATTTGTCAAGCAATTCAAACGGATAAACAATTGTGGAAAGAATGTATAAATCTTGTAATAGACCCTACAATTTGGAAACCCAATACATTTGCCTATAAACCTTCGACCAATTTTACGGTTCAAATTGCGGGTGATTTATGGTTGCATAAAGATTATGACCAAACACTTTTTAAAGCCATTGAAGATTCACCTTTGCGTGAGAAGAAAGAATATGTGTATTCAGATTTATCGTATTATTTATATCCACAAATTATTCCACGTCTGACGGGGAAAGATTTTCCAACATTTTTGAATGATACTTTTTATAAGCCTTTGGGAGCAAATAGCTTAGGTTTCTTGCCAAGAGAAAGATTTTCATTATCAAAAATTATTCCGACAGAATACGATTCTTTATACCGCAAAACGCTCATACACGGGCGAGTGCATGATGAAGGTGCTTCAATGTTAGGCGGAATTTCTGGACACGCTGGACTTTTTGGAACGGCTCAAGATTTGGCAAAATTAATGCAAATGTACCTTCAAAAAGGGTTTTACGGAGGAAAGAGATATATTAACGAAAGCACGTTGAACGAATGGACGGCTTATCCATTTCCTACGGAAGTGAATAGTAGAAGAGGCGTAGGTTTTGATAAACCCGACCGCAAACGGGCAGGAATCAGTGCTGCTGCCAGTGCAAGTGCCAACAGTTTTGGGCATTCAGGCTTCACAGGGACGTACACATGGGTTGATCCAGACAATCAATTGGTTTACGTATTTCTTTGTAACCGAGTTTATCCAACCCGTAACAACTCAAAATTATCTGATTTGAATGTACGAACGAACATTAATGAAGTGATTTATCAGGCGATTAAGAAAGGAATATAGTATAAATAATATTGATTATTAACCATAAAAAAGGTAGCACAGAATAATATCTTTGCTACCTTTTTTATGTTGATAAAATTCATAAAGGTTTTGAATTAAATAAGTTATCCAATTTTAATCAGTAATTGTCTGAAAATCATCTGATTGTAAACTCATAACCCATCACTTATAATTCATCACTTCTTACGGCAAATCCAACAAAAATCCAATTGTAAAATTGGCATCCCAGTCAAACACAAATTGCTTGCAACCCGTTGATTCTGCGAGAGATTTATAGATATTTAGACCCGCTTTTGATTTAGCATTATCCAGTTTATAGGTAGTTGGCGCATCTAAAACGGTATAACGCTCTTTGCCATTACGCACTTTTTTGGCTAATTCAAAAGGAACACCACCAATAATAAAACATGTTTCACGCTTGCCCGAAGGGATTTGCTTTGCTTTTGCCTCCACTTCTTTGGTAACTACATCATCCGAAACATTATTTTGAAAATATTTAGCTCCATAAGTTTCTACCGAAGAAATTTTAGTCCCTTCTTTCCAAGAAATTTTTGTATTTCCTGAACCAATATCCGCTACAAAAGAATTATCAGCAAACTTGGCAGGTTGAACACATTTCAAACCCAATTGTCCTTCTTTTTCGGGCGTAACGGTGTTTACAAAGTATTTCAAAGATTTCAATACGTTAATAATCTTTTGCGTTCCTTCAGATTTTAAAGCTCCCGAACTTACCACGAAGTGAATATCACGTCCGCTAACGCCATAATCCAACATTCCACCGATATATTTTTTCAAACCAATTCTGATGTCATCATCCGAAGCCATATTTTCCATGACCAAGCTGTTGCCAAATTCAGCTTTTTCTTGTTTCCAGTTTTTGTCGGCATCAATTCTGATGATAAATGAATTAAAACCAGATGCTCCTAATTCAACAACTCCTTTCAATTTTCCAGCCACAGGGCCAGGAGGCGTGTAATCGAAAGTAGGTTTTTGTCCACCGTCAGAAGCCGAAGAAGACGACTGCGAATCTGAAGCAGAATTGCTTGTTTCAGAAGT
Source organism: Arcicella sp. (assembly GCA_040403295.1). Classification (GTDB taxonomy): domain Bacteria; phylum Bacteroidota; class Bacteroidia; order Cytophagales; family Spirosomataceae; genus Arcicella. The sequence goes on along the minus strand of JBBAKY010000052.1, from coordinate 11,495 downwards.
GTTCGAGGCGTTGTCGGCACCCGAAGTGGCAGTGTTTGTTTCTGTCTGAGTTTCGGGGGCTAATTTTTTGAGGGCTTCTTGTCCTCCAAACATCTTAAAGCCAAAATAAATAGCTCCAATAATAAGGGCGGTGATAATTAATCTGCCCGCAACGGTTAATCTTTGCATAGTTGATTTTTAAGTTATGAGCTTTGAGCAATAAGCAATGAGTTTTAAGATAGACATTATGATCTTATAGCTCGTCACTCAGAACTCATTGCTGAGTAAATATACCCTAAATTAAACAATCTCTTTATTCCTTACAATTTTGATTAGGTTGTTTGGTAAATTGGTCTTGTAAATTTGTGATTTTTGAGGATGAAATTAAGAATTGCCCATAAAAAAAGACAAATGATTGCTCATCTGCCTTAGGGTAATTTTATGATTGTACTATTCTGCTCGTACTTTAATAATCTTCACCGTAGTTCTACGGTTTTTTTGATGTTCGGCTTCGGTGCAACTTACACCGTCCACGCAAGTATTCACTAAATCACTTTCTCCGTATCCTTTTGCCAACATTCTGCTTTTATCAATGCCTTTTTTAGCAATATAATCAACGGCTGCTTGAGCTCTTTTTTCCGAAAGATTCATATTGTCTTGTGCTTCTCCACGACTGTCTGTGTGCGAACCTAACTCAATTACCATCGAAGGGAATTTTTGTAAGGTTGCCGCTAATTTATCTAATTCACGAGCGGCATCTTTACGGATTCCAGCTTTGTTTGAATCATAATAAATATTATCCATCGTGATTAAATCGCCTTCTTTAAAAAGCCCTAAACCCAAAGAAATTTCTTTCGCTTTGCCCTTTTTTACTTTCTTGATTTTATTAACGTTTGTTCCATAACCATCTTTTGAAACCTCCAAGGTATAATCACAACCATCAGTCATATTGAAGGCGTAAACCCCATCTGGACCCGTCATTACTTGCTGGGTTGTATTGTCACAATCATTTTTAAAAATTACTAAAACGCCTTCAATTGGTGTTTTTTCGACTTCTGTTTTTACTACTCCTTTCAATAAAGACTTCTTTTTTGTCAGTGATTCAGGTTTATATACAGGTGCCGATACTGGAGTAACCACTACTTTTTCGATAACTGCTTGTGGTTCAGGCTCTGGCTCAACGATTTGGACTTTCATCAAAGGCACTTCTAAGCGTGAGGGTTCATCATCGGCTTCGCCTTTCGTTGAATATCCTACAAAGTTTGTCACATAACCTTCTTTGCCAATTTTCATTGAATAATCTAAATTCTGTCCTGTACAAAATTTCAAGTTTCCGTTTTTATCCGTTTTCTTTTTCTCAAGAATTCCTCCTTTGGGATTGATTTCTACATCAGTGTCAGCAATGGGTTCTTTGGTTTCGGGGTCAAAAATACTGACTGTCATTTCACGACAATCATACGCAGAACCTACCTCACGAGAGAAACGATAAATATCATCGTCTTCACCACGTTTGCGGTCGGAACTAAAATAACCCGTCTTACGATTTCCATCGGTAATAATACCAAAATCATCATTAGGTGAGTTGAAAGGTTCGCCCAAACCTAATGGTTTATTGGTATTTGCACCGTTTTTCATTTCTACGAAAAACAAATCTAAACCACCTTCTCCACCCCAACCATCGGATGAATAATACAAGTTTCCTTTGTCATCCACGAATGGAAAAGCGTCAACACCCTTTGAGTTAACGTCTTTTCCTAAGTTTTTGGGTTCGCCCCAGTTGCCATTTTTATAGTCAACTACCCAAACGTCCATCCCTCCAAAACCACCTTCACGGTCGGATGCAAAGTATAATAATTTCTCATCTTTCGACCACGATGGGTGAGCTGTTGAGAATTCATCATCGTTAAATGGTAATTCTGTAGCTTCTCCCCAAGCTCCATTTACGTTTTCGGCAACATAGAGTTTTAATTTTGTTACGTTATCCTCACTTGCTCCTTTTTCGCCCGCATTATAGTTATTTCTCGTAAAAATAATTTGAGAAAAATCTTTGCTAAATGTGGCTGGTCCTTCGTGAAATTTGGTGTTTAATGTTTTACTAAATATTTCAGATTCAGCAATCTGTCCTTTTACTTTGGCAACGGCATCATCCGTTCCACCGAAAAAATTTAAGGTTTTTGAATCATTTGCCGTTGGACGAGAATAATAATCATTACCTAAAGATTTAATACCACCCGATGTAATTCTCTTCGGTTTTTTAGCATTTCCATCACTTCCTAAACCTTGAACATTACTAATATCGCTTAGATAAAATAAGTCTAAATATCCCCCTTTCTCATTCAAAAGGCTCGTGCCAGAACCTTTACCCGAACAATAAACAATACCGTCACGGTAATACATTGGGCTAAATTCTGGATTGGCCGTATTAAAATCCAAGAAATCAATCTTATATTTTCCTTTACCACTGGTCAAAGCTGAAACATCTTCCGATATTTTGGCAGTAGAAACGGTTTTTATTGAATTGACCGACTGTCCTTCAATAACTTGTGAAGTACTAAATTTATCGTAATATTCTTGTGATTCTTTATACTTTCCGTTTTCCGCTAAAACTTGGGCAAATTGCAAGTAGAAATTCGTATTATCGCCCATCAAATCAGAGTTTGAGGCAAACACTTGACGAAATACTCGTTCGGCATTTGTTCCATCTTTAGCTTGCTTATAGCTACTGGCCAACTTCAATAAAACAGATAATTTGTCGGCCTCTGAAAGTGTGGCAGAACCATCTTTCAACACCGCTTCAAACTTCTGAATGGCAGTCGGAAAACTTCGTAATTCAAAATGACGCATGGCATCATTCAACAACGGATTTGCTTGTTGGGCAAAAACATTACTCAAAAGAGCAGTCGCCAACGTGAGGGTAAGTCCAATTTTTCTTAACTTAGGCATTGTGTTAGTATCGTAAGTCCTTGTGTGTCCTAACAATTTTCGTTCCATGAATGTATTTCGGAGATTTTTTTCATACGAGTAAGGATTTTTGATGGGCAATTTAGGCGGATTTCTAATAAAAACGTATAGTTATCCACAAAAATTATAGCATAAATCGTGCCAAAAAGCTATGCGCATTAAGTTGTAAGCTAAAAACGTAAAGCATTGAGGTTTAAGTAGTAGGTATATTATTTTGGCCTTTAAATGTAACGTATTGATTTGAAATTATTTAAAAAAACTAATAAAGAAGCTATCGCTCAGAGCTCAAAAATGAGGCCTAAAATTGATGTTAAAAAGTTTTTATAACGAATCCTTCATTGAAGCAGGGTTGGACGAAGCAGGTCGTGGTTGTCTATCGGGGCCAGTTGTGGCTTCGGCTGTAATTTTACCCAAATATTATCAGCATAAATTATTAAATGATTCAAAACAATTAACCAAGAAACAGCGTGAAACCTTGCGGGTGGATATTATGCGTGATGCCCTCGCTTATGAAATTGCGGAAGTATCCAATCAAGAAATTGATGAAATAAATATCTTAAAAGCCAGCATGAAAGCCATGCACTTGGCGGTGGATAAACTGACAATACGCCCTGAACATTTATTGATTGACGGTAATCGTTTTCCTATTTATCCACTCATTCCCCACACTTGCATTGTAAAAGGAGATACTAAGTTTTTATCCATTGCAGCGGCTTCCATTTTGGCAAAAACCTATCGGGATGATTTAATGGAAAACCTTGCCAAAAAATTTCCACAATACGGGTGGGAGCAAAATGCGGGCTATCCAACGCTAAAACACCGTAATGCCATTAAAGAGTTTGGGGTAACAGTTCATCATCGGTTGACATATCGGTTTGAGAGATAAAGTTTATTACTTTTGTAAAAAATAATGTCATGCTAAAAAGAGGAATGAAGCCTGTACATCCAGGCGTTTTAATTCGTGAAAATATAGAAGGTTTACGTTCAGAAGGCAAAGATGTTACGATTGAAGATGTAGCAAATGCCCTTGGAATTACTCGTAAAACACTTTCAAATGTTATGAATGGTCATCAAGGAATTAGTCCTGCGATGGCAATTCGTTTATCAGAATGCTTTGGAACAACCGCTAAATTTTGGCTGAATGTGCAAAGAAGTTATGATTTATTTGAAGCTGAGAAAACGGTTCAACGTCAAAATATAGTTCACCTTTGGGAACATCCTTTGATGGTTGAAATAGTTTAAAATGCTTATTAAAATTAAACTCCGCACGCTGAAACGAAGCGTCGTCCGCTCTAAACTCCACACTCCAAAAATGTCCCTCCGCTCAATACTCGCTAAACCTTTTGCCTCATACGTCGTTAATAATCGTCGAAAATGGGAAGAACGTGCCGTTGAAACGCAACTCAATTTAATGAAATCTTTAGTTTCTGAAGCTTCACCCACGCTTTTTGGAAAAGATAATCATTTTTCAGAAATAAAGAATTATCAGGATTTTACGCAATCTGTTAAAGTTCAAGATTACGAAAATTTAAAACCATACATCGAAAAAGTAGTCGCTGGCGAACCTGATATTTTGTGGAAAGGAAAACCCTTATATTTCGCTAAAACTTCGGGTACGACTTCGGGCGTAAAATATATTCCTATCTCCAAAGAATCCATCGGTTTTCATATCAATGGAGCGAGAGATGCCCTTTTAAGTTATGTTCACGAAACGGGTAATTCAAAATTCTTAGATAAAAATCTCATGTTTTTGTCGGGTTCGCCAGAGATGTACCAAAAAAATGGCATCTTCGTTGGACGACTTTCGGGCATTGTGAATCATCATGTGCCTGGGTATTTACGAAGCAACCAAATGCCAAGTTATGAGACAAATTGCATCGAAGATTGGGAAACAAAACTTGAAAAAATTATAGATGAGACGATTGACAAACCGATGTCATTAATTTCAGGAATTCCACCTTGGGTACAGATGTATTTCGACCGTATTCAGGCTCGTACAGGGAAGAAAATTAAAGACGTTTTTCCAGAATTTTCACTCTTTGTTTATGGTGGAGTAAACTTTGAACCTTACCGTGCAAAACTCTATGAATCAATTGGTTGCAAGATAGATTCTATTGAGACATACCCCGCTTCAGAAGGATTTATTGCTTATCAAGATACCCAAAATGAAGAAGGACTTTTGATGTTATTAAATTCAGGTGTTTTCTATGAATTTATCCCCGCTGAAGACTATTTTAAGCCTAATCCAAGAAGGTTACATATAGGAGAAGTACAATTAGGCGTAAATTATGCGATTGTGATGAATACCAATGCTGGACTTTGGGGATATTCTATCGGTGACACCGTAAAGTTTGTTTCGTTGAATCCATATCGCATCGTAGTTTCGGGTAGAATTAAGCATTTTATTTCTGCATTTGGCGAACACGTAATAGGTGAGGAGGTTGAAAAAGCCATGCAATATGCCATGCAACGACAACCCGGTACGGAATTAGTTGAATTTACGGTTGCTCCACAAGTAAGCCCACCCGAAGGCGGATTGCCTTACCACGAATGGTTAGTTGAGTTTTCGCAAAAACCGCAAAATATGGAATTATTCGCCCAAGATGTAAATCAAAAATTATCAGAATTGAATATTTATTATCAAGATTTAATGGTCGGAAATATTCTTAGACCTTTGAAAATCAAATCATTGACCCGAAATTCTTTTATTGATTACATGAAAAAAGAAGGGAAATTGGGAGGACAAAATAAAGTGCCAAGATTATCCAATGATAGAGGAATTGCGGATAAATTGTGATTTACTTTAAGGGTAAAACGATTTTCTGTTCTTTATCATTTGAAGTTGAGTAAATAAATGGTTTATTCACTCATAAACTTTTAATGCATAAACTTTTTTACTCTTTAATTAATTGACAATCAACCGAGTAGCGTAATAAATAATTTCCTATATTCGTTAAATGTTTTCAAGTAAAATAGATTTATCAAACTTCAAAACCTGCCAAACGATATGAAAAAACTATTACTAATTTTCTTATTCATACCTTTCTTAACGACTGCTCAAATCCAAGTTAGCACAAGTTTTAGTTATGTAGTTGAAAAAGGCTTTGGCAATGAAACAAATTTTGCAGGTTCGGGCTTTGAATTAAGCCTTCGCAAGCACCTATCCGACAAATTCAGGACGACTGCCACATTGGGAATTTACGATATGAGGGTTGCTTTAATTGCCGTTTCTAATTACGATTATACCTCAAAAACTTATGGACATTCTTACAAAACGGTTGTTCCCATGACGATTGGTGGCGAATATTATTTGTTAAGCAAAAAATTAGTAAAACCCTTCGTAGGACTTGAAACAGGAGCTTTTTATACAAAATACGATTCTCAAATTAATGAAAACTATCGTAATTATGCCCCAAATCTACCAACTGGACAATCTTTAAATTGGGGATTTTCGCCAAGCATAGGCGTACATTTACAAGAATATGCGGATAGATTAGGAATATTTGTGAAGGTAAAATATACAGGAATAACCTACTCAGAAGGCTACAATAATTTAGTAAGTCTGAATGCGGGAATAACTTTTAAATTTGGTAAAAAAATTGGTTGGCGACCACCCGTTATCGAAGTTCCAGAAACAACGCCTTATTACGAAAAGAAGTGAAAGGAGGAATGGAAGAAAGGAAAAAGGGAGAAACGTAAGAGTGAGAGATTTTTTCTCGTTCCTCCGTTTCTCCCTTTCTTCCTATAAATTTCTCCTACACAAGATAATACCAATCCATCACTTCATCAGGTTGAATTTTCAGCACATTACTCAACACCAAAAGTACCAAAGTATGAGAAGCCGACCGAGGCGAAATTTTCGCTATTTCAGTAAATTTCTCAATCGTAATTTTTTGATTTTCAGAAAGATAAGTCATTAAAATCTTTTCTTTATCACCATAAGTAAACTTTATTCCATCTTCATTTTCACGTCTCAAAATCTGTTTTACTTCACGGCTTGCTTGTACAGAACGGTCTTTTACTCGCACATAAGCTTTACGATGTTCCTCATTTTCAAGATGAACAAAATGCGGTTTTTCCTTGCTTTTAGGAATTGTAAAAACCAGTACATCACGCTCATCCGTTATCGCAATTCTTTCAAGGTCGTAATGAATAGGCGGATAACAGTTTCGTTCAATGGCACGCACTAAAATATATTCCTCCTCATCCACAAATTTTAAACCTGGAATAGTTTTATCATCGCCCACTCCCAACAGCAATTTTCCACCCTTGCTGTTGGCAAAAGCTACAATTTCACGAATAATTTTTTCAGGATGGCTGGCTTTGAGCTTAAATTCGAGAGAACTTCCTTCCCCCTGTCGCACCAGATTTTTCAATTCCTTTACATTCATGTCCGACATACGGCTATGGCTGTCAGTCTTCTCGAAGTAGGCGGCAAGTCCCTGATTCATACGATTTATGATTGTAGGTATGCTGAAAAATTACGTAAGGATTTGTTTTAAAGATAACAGATAAATTAATACGAAAGTCTAAAAAAAGGCAAATTTTTTTTTCTTTAGAATACCGATTCAATAGACTTTATATATCTTTGTATGTAAATTTTAAATTTTGACAAATTTAATTGTTGAATTACGCATTTTTTGAGGCTAAATTTATTTTATTATTTGATTATTGGCTTCAATTACGCACCTCATTCATCAATTATTCCTTGAATAATGCAAGAATTAATCGCAAAATTGGAAAGTCTTTCTCTTGAAGACAGTTTAAAACATATCTCTGAAAACTATAAAAATGTAGTTTTTTCTACTTCTTTCGGGCAGGAAGACCAAGTAATTACCGATGCTATTTTTCGTAATGATTTGAATATCAGAGTTTTTACTTTAGATACTGGTCGCCTTTTTCAGGAAACTTACGAATTGATGGATTCTACTAAGACCAAGTATAAGAAAGAGTTTGAAACATACTTCCCAAATACTACAAGGGTAGAAGCTCTGGTGAAGGAAAAAGGTTTTAACAGTTTTTATTTTTCTGTTGAAAACCGTAAAGAATGTTGCTTTATTCGTAAAATTGAACCGTTGAAACGAGCTTTGGCAGGTGCCGAAATTTGGATTACGGGTTTACGTTCTGAGCAATCAGAGAATCGTGCCGACATGAAAATTGTTGAATGGGATGAAGGAAATAAAGTAATTAAATTTAATCCACTTATTCACTGGACTTATGAGCAAGTACTTGATTATTTGAAAGTTAATCGAGTACCCGATAATCCACTTCACCGCAAAGGATTTATTTCAATCGGTTGTTTGCCTTGTACACGTGCCATCCAAGAAGGCGAAAATCCAAGAGCAGGACGTTGGTCGTGGGAAGCCTCCCAAAAGGAATGTGGATTGCACAGTTAGTTTTCGTATTTTGATGTTCGGTTTATTTCATCGTATCAAATATCAAAATTCTTATAATCGAAATCACAATTTTAGTAAAAATAAATTAATAGATGTTTGAAAGATTTTATGACGAAAATAATTGATTTCAAATTTGGACTTCAAATCGAAAAACAAACATCGAACATCGAAACAAAATATGAATTCTGATATTCCAAAGCACGGATTTTTCCCTCGTGAACTTGAAGATGAAGCCATTTACATTCTGCGTGAAGTAGCGGCTCAATTTGAAAAACCCGCTCTAATGTTTTCGGGCGGAAAAGACTCAATCACCCTTGTTCGTTTAGCTCAAAAGGCGTTTTATCCCGGTAAAATTCCTTTTCCTTTGATTCACGTGGACACAGGACATAACTTCCCAGAAACCGTGGCATTTCGTGATTGGCTTGTTCAAGAAACGGGTGCAGAACTGATTGTGAGATATGTACAAGATTCTATCAATCAAGGAAAAGTAAAAGAAGAAACGGGCAAATATGCGTCAAGAAATGTCTTACAAACCGTAACGCTCTTGGATGCTATCGAAGAATTCAAATTTGATGCGTGTATCGGTGGTGCAAGACGTGACGAAGAAAAAGCTCGTGCCAAAGAACGTATATTCTCAGTTCGTGATGACTTCGGTCAGTGGGATTCAAAACGTCAACGTCCAGAATTGTTCGATATGTTGAACGGACGCATTGCGATTGGCGAAAACGTACGAGTTTTCCCGATTTCAAACTGGACAGAATTGGACGTTTGGAATTATATTAAAGAAGAAGAAATGGCAATTCCGTCAATTTATTATTCTCACCAACGCCAAGTAATTGAGCGTGACGGAATGTTATGGGCTGATTCTGAACACCTTAACAAAGATGCAGACGAAATTCCTTTCGAAGCAACTGTCCGTTTCCGTACCGTTGGCGATATGACTTGTACGGCTGCTGTAGCTTCAGAAGCAGTTGAATTAGATGATATTATCGGTGAAATTCTTGCTGCCGAAATCTCAGAACGTGGTGCCAGAATCGACGATAAACGCTCGGAAGCTGCTATGGAAAAACGTAAACAACAAGGATATTTTTAGAAATTATGAGTTATGAATTATTTTAAATAGACTAATTCATAACTCATAATTCATAATTTCAAAAGATGGATATTTTAAGAATTGCAACCGCTGGTTCGGTAGATGATGGCAAAAGCACATTAATCGGACGACTTTTATACGAAACAAAGTCAATCACTAAAGATAAAATTGAAGCATTAGAAATGGCTTCAAAACGTAAAGGCTTAGATTTCCTTGATCTCTCTTTATTAACTGACGGACTTATCGCCGAACGTGAACAAGGTATCACGATTGACGTAGCCAATATTTATTTCTCAACGCCACAACGCAAATACATCATTGCGGATACCCCAGGTCACTTTGAATATACTCGTAACATGGTTACGGGAGCATCGAATACCAAGGTTTCCATGATTTTGATTGATGCTCGTAATGGTGTTTTGGAACAAACTTTCCGTCACTTTTTCATCGCCTCGATGTTACGCATTCCGAAAGTAATTGTGTGTGTAAATAAGATGGATTTGGTGGGATATTCGGAAGAAAAATTCAACGCAATCAAAGCTGACATTCAAGCCATTGCCAATAAAGTTTCTTTTGAAGGACAAGAAGTTACCTTTATTCCAATGTCGTCTTTATACGGACAAAATATTTCGATTCAAGCAACTGAAATGCCTTGGTACGCTGGTTTACCTTTATTGGCTGAATTAGAATCGACTTCTTTTGACGAAATCAAAAAGCCTGCTCGTTTCCCAGTTCAGTTTGTGGTTAGACCTAAAACGGAAGAATTTCACGATTATAGAGGTTATGCAGGAAAAATTGCTTCGGGTTCATTCTCAGTTGGCGAAGAAATAACCGTTTTACCAACGGGACAAACTTCTAAAATTGCGACCATAGAGAAATTTGGAACGCAATTGCAAACCGCAGGAGCAAAAGAATCGGTAGTAATTACCTTAGCAACTGACGTGGATGTTTCTCGTGGAAATATGTTGGTGAAAGCACACAATCAACCAAACCAATTGAAAGAAATTACCGCCAGAATTTGCTGGATGGATTCTCAACCATTAGTTGCTGGAAAAACGTATATTCTTCAACACGGTATAAATGACTCCAAAGCAAAAATTATAGCTTTAAACTCAAAGATTGATGTTGTAAATCAAGACACGATTGTAGATGCCGTTTCCGAATTAAAATTGAATGAAATTGGTGAAATTACACTTAAAACTGCGAAGCCAATTTTCGCCGATAAATATGCTGAAAATCCTGCCAATGGAGCATTTATTTTGATAGATGACCAAACTAATTCAACGGCTGGGGTTGGGTTTGTTTTGTAGATATTTTTTAAAATGCCTTAATAGTTTCAAAACCCTCTTTTGAAACTATCAAGGCATTTTTCTCGTTCAATCTATACCTTAGCAAAATTATAAACAGCAAAATTCATGTTAATTCCCTTCCATAAAATGCCTGACTATGCCCGTGTATGGGTGTATCAAGCCAATAAAAACCTGACCGATTCGGAGGTACAAACAATCCAACAAGTTCTTGAAAATCAAATAAATAACTGGGCTGCTCATGGCGCTTCTTTAGCAGGTTCGGTTCAAGTTTTGCATAATCGTTTTGTAATAGTGGCAGTGGACGAAATGCAAAATCAGGCTTCTGGATGTTCTATTGACGCTTCTACTCGTTGGTTAAAAGATTTAGGTGCTGAAATGATTCTTGATTTCTTTGACCGTTCTGTTACATTTCTTCAAAATAATGAATTGCAAACGGCTGAAATAGGCAAAATAAAATCATTAGTTTCTGAAGAAATTTTAACGCCTGATACTTTAATCTTCAATAATTTAGTACCCAATATCCAAGAATTTAATAATAATTGGCACGTAAAAGCATCGGATTCTTGGATGAAAAGATATTTCCAAACTGCAACCGTTTAAAAATCCATGGCAGAGAGTTTATTAATCCCCCAAACCAGTAATCGTAAGGATATTTACGATAGCTTAATTCCTCAAATTCAAGCACTTACGGAAGGAGAAAGCGATTTAACGGCTAATCTTGCCAACATTTCCGCCGCTCTCAAAGAAGCCTTTAAT
>JBBAKY010000051.1:0-26292 GCA_040403295.1 Arcicella sp. | reverse complement strand
TCTGGTCTGTTACAAATATTAGACCGTAAATTTTAAAATAATGTCTATAAGAAAAAACTATTTATTCATGTTGTTTCTCTATCTCCTTGCTTTAGGTTGTTGTGAAGCAAGTCATGATTCTGCCCCTTATGGTTTTACTATAAAAAAAGATGGTAAAACGATATTTGGGGGAGATAAAAGTAAGATAAATATCTCTTTTTTAGAGGATAAAACATCAAAACCATACTTTAATCTTATAAAGGATTATGATGGTAAAGATTCTGTTGTATTTGTAAGTATTCTTCCACCATCGGATAAGTCAATGGTTAAGTATCTGATAGTGAATGACCTTGCAAAAAGAAAAGATACTTTATCATTATTTTACTCTGTTTCAAAATGTTCTGTAACATTTGAGTCGTCTCTTCTGAATGGAAAGAAAGGAACTGTAACAACAATCAACTATGCCGTAATTTTTGATGTTGATTAATTTATTTTGAATAATTTTGTAGTTGCTGGTATTTGCTATCAACAAAACCTGCAAAAGCCAACAGAAGAAAGACATAAAAAAAAACCAAACTAATCAAAAAGAGGTCGCTGAATCAAATCAACGACCTCTTTTAAATTAACCATTTTTTCCTACTCCTCACCACCCCGCACTCCCGAAAGAATCGTTGAACCAAAGAAAATAGCATTCAAAAATAGCTTATTTGTCCCGTACCAAAAGGCTCTAAAATTAGGATTATCCGTCATCACAATCACCTTTCCTGAACCGTAACTTGTTGCTACCACCGAAGGCGTATTTTTCAATAGCTTCTTACTTTTTTCTGTAATATAACCACTTACTAATGGTTCGTTGGTATAAATTAATGGCGCATTATACGGGTCTTTTATTTTTTCTAAGAAAATAGAATTATCTCTAAAAACGCTCAATGTTTGGTCTTTATAACCGTACCCAATCGGATGCGTTGGGTCAATTTTTACTTGGAAAATCGCCCCAGAAATTTGTTGCGCTCCTCGGTATCGTTCCGCCAAAGCGTAAGGTTTTGGGGCTGAGGTATCAGCAGGAATCGTTTTGATTTTTACGGGCGAAAGTCCTTTAGATACTACCCAACTTACGGCATCGGTCATAGCAATTAATACGCCACCGGCACGCACCCACGACTTAATTTTCTCCTCTTCCAAGGTATTAAAATCTCCACTCGAAAGAATTAAGGTATTGTATTTCTCCAAATTCATGCGGTTGGCTTGCGTAATGTCCGCCATCGTGAGGGGAATATTTACACGGGTATCCAACAAATGCCAAATTTCCCCTGCATCATTCGGATTAATATTTAATCCTGTGAGCATCAATGGCTTAGGCTGTCTGATGGGAGAAAAAAGGCTACTTCCCAAATCAATTCCGTTGGGCGTTAAACCTGTACTCATAGCATAAAAATCAACCCCATCTCGTTCTGCCAACGTTTGTAAAAGTGTAGTAAGTCCCTCAAAATTAGCTTGTTGATTTGACCCCACCGTAATTTCAATCGTTCCGTAACTGAATTCTTTGGTGCCACCATCAATTACGCCCGTGAAAGGTTCAGTGGCCACTTTCAATTTGTAGCCTTTTTTCTGTAATTCATACGCCGTGCGAGGAGCGAAATAACTGTTCCATTCAAAAACATAACCGTAACTACTTTTACCAATTACTTTACCTTTTGGGAAATCGTTTTTCGTCAATTTTGCTCCTAAAGTTATCGGCGTTTTCACTTCCGAATAAGGCACATTGAAACAATGAGGCATTGACCAAGCAGAAATATCGTAGAAAAGTGAGTCCTCGAAAGTGGTCCGTTTTTCAAAAATTCCGTGAATTAATCGGTGTTGCGGTTGACTTAAAGGAACAATATACGACGAACCTTTTTTGAAAGATTTTCCTTCCAAATTTTCGTCTTTCGATACTTCAAAAACATCAATTTCGTGCTGACGGAGAATTCTTATCATCTCAGAAACCTTCACTGGGTCGTTTCCACCGCCAAAAACGTAGGATTGGGTTGCGGAAGCATTTTTTTCTTGGTAAAAATTTCGCTGATAATCCAACAACTCCTGACGCATATTTCGGGCGGCTTTGAGGGTTGAAAGCGTAGTCGTAAATTGATTTCTAACGGTGAAAGCAAAACTCATATTTCCGTTTTGGGTTTCCTGTAAATGCCCTCTCGAACTGGCTTGTTCAAACAAAATTCCGATTGAACCTTGAGCATCGGGGAACGTCGAACCTTTCCCGTAATAAAAATCGTCGTAACCTTCTTTTGTGAAGTATAAAGAGCCAATTTTATCCAAGGCTTCGGCATGAAATTTTCCGATTTTTTCGGTTAATTCAATATTCTTTTTGGGCGTAATTGGGTGAGTACGAGCGGGAATTCCAGGCTGAAAAAAGAAGGAGGAATTAGGGCCCATTTCGTGGTGGTCGGTCAAAATATTTGGTTTCCACTCATGAAATTTCTGAATTCTACCCTTGCTTTCTGGGTGTTGGGTGTAAAGCCAATCACGGTTTAAATCAAACCAGTAGTGATTATACCGTCCACCGGGCCACATTTCGTTGAGTTCACGACTGTTGGGGTCGGCAACTAAATTTTGACTTTTATTAGCATTCACCCAACTCGAAAAACGTTCACCGCCATCGGGATTAATTCTTGGGTCAATCAAAATGACGATTTCATTCAAAAGCGAATCAATTTCTGCTCCTTGTGCAGCCGCCAAATAATAGGCTGCCAACACCGAGGCATTCGTTCCGCTGGCTTCATTTCCATGCACCGAATAACCCATCCAGACCACGGCAGGCATATTTTTGGTGTCTAATTTTGCCGCTTTATCGGGTTCCATCAAAGCGTGATGGTCAGCTTTAATTTGAGCAATATTGGCTAAATTTTTAGGAGAAGTAACGGTCATTAAAAGGAGCGGACGATTCTCATACGTGCGTCCGTATTCAACCATACTCACCCGATTTGAGAGTTCGGCAATCTTCTTGAAATAACCAATTAAAGCATCATGCTGGATGTGCCAATCGCCCACCTGATAGCCCAAATATTGCTGTGGTGTGGGTATTTTGGGGTCGTAAGTGACATTTTGAGGTAAATAGTAATTGTCTTTTACTTGCCCAAAACTAAGTTGAGCCATGAATAAAAACAAAAAAGCGGCGAACCGCTTTATGGAATTTAGGTTAGGTAAATTGTATTTCATGTGTTGGTTTCTTTGTTGGTTGATATTTGTTATACAATTATACGAAGAAAAAGAGAACTTTCAAATCGCAAATATTATTATACGGTTCACACCTATTCTAAACATAATCGTACATTTGGTTTCACTATTTCCCGCAAACCATGGATACCTTAAAAACCATTATTATCGACGACGAGCAAAAGGGACGAAATTTATTGAATGAATTGGTAAAACGCTACTGTCCAGAAGTAGTGGTTTTGGGTTTGGCAGAAAGTGCCACCGAAGCCATTTTGAAGATTCGTCAATTGAAACCTAACTTTATTTTCTTAGACATTCAAATGCCCGAAGTCAATGGTTTTCAGATGATTGAAATGATGGGAGACATTGATTTTGAGATTGTTTTTGTGACGGCTTACAATGAATTTGCCGTAAAGGCCTATAAATACGCTGCCTTCGATTACCTTTTGAAGCCCGTTGACCCTGACGAACTTAATAAAACCATCGAAAGATTGAAATTAAAACGGCAACAAATTGGCTTGCAAGAGCGCCTTTCCTTGTTGATGAAAACCTTAGAAGAACCTAAAAAATTACCTTCAAAAATCACAGTGAGCAATTCGGATGGTATTTCGGTTTTGAATATTTCCGAGATAATCTACTTGGAAGCGGATGGACCTTACACGACTTTTTTTTTAATGAACGGAACAAAAATCGTCTCCTCTCACAATCTTAAAGAATACGAAGAAATTTTATCGGATAATGGCTTTTTCAGAAGTCACCACAGTTTTTTATTGAATATGAATCATGTATCAAAGTATTTAAAATCAGATGGTTACGCCTTAATGAGCAATGGAAAACATACCGACGTGAGCAAGCGTAGAAAAGATGATTTTGTACAGAAATTGACACATTTGTAGATTCGA
Source organism: Arcicella sp. (assembly GCA_040403295.1). Classification (GTDB taxonomy): domain Bacteria; phylum Bacteroidota; class Bacteroidia; order Cytophagales; family Spirosomataceae; genus Arcicella. Next base: position 22,201 of record JBBAKY010000051.1, on the reverse strand, counting down.
TGTTCGTTATTCGTTATTCGATATTTGGAAGTCGGACATCGAAAACCGAAAACCAAATATCGAACAACCGAACCGAAGCGTCGGACGCATCAAACATCGAAAACAAACAAAGCCCCAACCGCAAATAAATCAATAATCCACAGCGTAACAGACACTTCTTTATATTTTCCCGTAAACACTTTCAGGATTGTCCAAGACAAAAATCCCCACATAATTCCTTGGGTGATAGAATACGAAAAAGGTATTAAAATCATCGCCAAAAATGCTGGAATGGCGTCATCCAACTTACTCCAATTGATTTTCGTGATGGGTTTTATCATAAAAACTCCCACAATCACTAAGGCTGGAGCGGTGGCAATGGCAGGAATCATGGACAATAAAGGCGATAAAAACATAAAAGGCAAAAATAACAATCCTGCCGTGATGGCGGTGAGTCCACGTCGTCCACCCTGTTCAATTCCTACGGCAGATTCTATGTAGGCCGTCCCCGGACTTGTTCCTAAGATTCCCGCCAATAAAGTGGCTACGGCATCGGTCAAAAGTGATTGTTTTATGTTGCGAGGTTCTCCGTTTTCATCGTATAAATAAGCGGCTTCGGCAATGCCTACGAAGGTGGAAAGACTATCAAAAAGATCAGTAAAAACGAAGGCAAAAATGATGGGAATTAAGGAAAATTTCATAGAACCCACGATGTCTAATTGACCGATCAAACTAAAATCGGGTTTGGCAAAAATGCCCTGAAAATTGACCAAAGTTTTTTGTCCAAAATTTATGACAGAGGCATCTCCCCAATATCGGCCAATGGGTATGGCGAGTAACGTTGTGAGGACAATTCCGATGATAATTCCACCTTTTACTTTGTTGATGATTAGGATTGAGGTAAGAAATAATCCGAATAAAAAGGTCAAAACGATGGGGTCTTTGAGGTTGGCAATACCCATTAAAGTAGCTGGATTCGAGACGATAAACTTAGCATTTTCAAAACCTATTAAACTGATAAACAGACCAATACCCGCTGAAATGGCAAAACGAAGCGGTTTAGGAATGGCTTTCACAATATACGTTCTGACATTGAAAATGGATAATATTAAAAAGAATATTCCCGCCCAAAAAACCGCTCCCAAAGCCACTTGATAAGAAATCCCCATGCCTTTAACGGCCGTGAAAGTGAAAAAGGCATTCATGCCCATTCCTGGCGCAACAACGATTGGGTTTTTGGCGTATAAACCCATCATAACACTACAAAAAAACGACAATAAAACCGTCGCAGTCAGCACCGCAGAAAAGGGCATTCCCGTCTGAGAAAGTATCGAAGGATTAACCACGATGATGTACATAGTGGCTAAAAATGAACTTACGCCCGCAAGAATTTCGGTTTTTTGAGTGGTTGGTGACATGGATTTTCGATGTTATTGTACTTAGATTTATGGATTTATGCTTTTGAAGGATGATTTTCCTGAATGAAACTCCTGGCATGACTGATACTAATATGCTAATCATCAATAGTTTATGAGCTGAGTGATGCCATGAGTAATTATGTACGAATACCCACCTTAAAACAATCATCACTAAAAATAGCTTATTATTTCGAAGATTAAAAAATACACTTTACATTTACACCAGTCAAACACCGAACTTCAAGCATCGAATCAATGGCAAAACATCTCGAAACAGGCAAAAAAGCCGAAATCTTAGCGGGCATTTTTTTGGAAGAAAAAGGCTACGAAATTATGGCTCGGAACTATCGTTACGGTCGTGCGGAGATAGATTTGATTGTAAAAAAAGGTATTTTTATCGTTTTCGTAGAAGTAAAATCATTGACAAACACTAAATTTGGCAATCCAGAAATTAGTGTTACCAAAAACAAAATTAAACTCGTAACAAAAGCCGCCGGAAACTATGTGTATAGTACAAATTGGCAACAACAAATCCGTTTTGACATTATTTCTATCATTTTCAAAAGCGAGGAAGATATTGAAATCACACATTTTGAAGATGCTTTTTATTGAAATAGCACTGAGCTTTGAGCCATTAGCTCTAAGCAAATCAAGCTATTATTACTCCCCAAACTCATTGCTCAAAGCTCATAACTCATAGCTAACTAATGCTTAAAAAAGACCGATATAAAGCGCTGATAGGATATTTTACCGAAAATTTCCCGATTGCAGAAACAGAATTAGCTTATCGCACGCCCTATGAATTATTGGTAGCCGTGTCTTTATCCGCCCAGTGTACGGACAAGCGAGTGAACATCGTTACACCCCCACTTTTTGAGCGTTTTCCAGATCCCGAATCTTTGGCTAAAGCGGATTTGGAAGAGGTTTTTCATTACATCCGCTCAATTTCATATCCCAACAACAAAGCCAAACATTTAATTGGTATGGCAAAGCGTTTGGTAAGTGAGTATAATTCGGAAGTACCCAGTAATATTGAAGACCTCCAAACACTTCCAGGCGTGGGCAGAAAGACGGCAAACGTGATTGTTTCGGTCATTTATAATCAACCCGCCATGGCAGTTGACACGCACGTTTTTAGGGTTTCGCACCGCTTGGGATTAGTGGCAAAAAAGGCAACAACCCCGCTGGCAGTTGAGAAAGAATTAATCAAATATATTCCGAGAGAATCCGTTGCGGTGGCTCATCATTGGCTCATTTTGCATGGGCGTTATGTATGCGTAGCTCGTTCGCCCAAATGTGGCGAATGTGCCTTGAAAGGTTTTTGTAAGTATTTTGAGGCTAAAATAGCTTTGAGCCGTGAGAAATGAGTTAAAAATCTTATGGCTTATAACTCACGGCTCAAAGCTCATAACTCAAAGCTAAAAATGACATATTTACAACAAAATTGGCTCGAGGTTTTGGGCATTATTACTTCCTTAATTTGCGTTTGGTTAAATACTCGTCAGAATGTTTGGGGATGGTTTTGGGCGATTGTTTCTTCGGGAATTTATGCTGTAATTTTTTGGCAATCAAACCTAAAATCTGATGCAGAATTACAAATCGTTTTCATTCTTTTGAGCCTTTACGGTGTTTACGAATGGAAATTTAGTAAAGGTGAAAAAAGCACTCTTCCCGTCAGTAGAATTTCTTTACAATTAGCCGTCATTTGCATAATTTTTTTGGGAATTTTTACGGCCATTTCGGGCTATATCCACAGTCAATATTTAGAAGCAAGTTTACCGTATTTAGATGCTGGATTAACCGCAATTAGTCTTATTGCTACATGGATGACCGCTCGTAAGTATCTGGAAAACTGGATTTTATGGATTGGAGCGAATATTTTTTATGTTGGAATATACATTTACAAAGGACTGAATGGGACGAGTATTTTGTATGTACTTTTGATTGTTTTGGCGGTGAAAGGGCTGATAGATTGGAGGAAATCAATGAAAACTCCTGTCTGAGCGACCCTGTCTGAGCAACCCTGTCTGAGCGACCCTGTCTGAATTACAACAAAGAATTCTCCTTCAAGGAAACCCCATATTCTTCCACCAACAAACTCATCTCACGTCCGCAAGGCATTGCCCAATTTTTCAATTCATGCCCCACTGGGAAACCGTAACAAACCGGGAAATCATAATCCGCAACGGCTTCTTGAATAATCTCGTTGACAGTCTTTCCAAAAGGAACATCATTATCCTGACAACCAGAAAAACTTCCCACAATTAATCCTGCAAGATTTTGTAATTTTCCGCTACGCTTTAGTTGTATCATCATACGGTCGATGCTGTATAAATATTCATTTACATCTTCTAAAAACAAAATTTTTCCATCACAGTTAATATCTGATTTTGAACCAATTACGTGAATTAATATGGCTAAATTTCCCCCAATTAATTGTCCATTTGCCGCTCCCAAACGGTTCATTTGATGCGGTTCAATTTTATAATTAGTTTCTTCGCCAAATAGTATTTTTCTCAGGCTTTTCAAAGACTCCTCTCCTCCTTCTTGCAAGAATAATTTTGGCATTGTAGCGTGCAGACTTTCGATATTTAAGGTGTGAATATGACAATGAACGGCAGTAATATCCGAAAATCCAATCACCCATTTTGGTTGTTTTTGAAAGGTAGTAAAGTCAATAGAATCTAACAAACGAGAACTACCATAACCTCCTCTGGCCGAGAAAATTGCCTTTATTTCGGGATTATCCAACATCATTTGGAAGTCATTGGCTCTCACTGCGTCAGAACCCGCAAACTGATGATATTCGCCCGTGAGGGATTCGCCAAGCATGACTTTTAAGCCCCAATCGTTTTCCATCAATGCGATGGCAGGTTTTAACATTTCAAAATCGACTTTGCAGGCTAAGGCCAATAAGCCTACGGTATCACCTTTTTGGATTGGAGTTGGTCGCAATGATTTGTGAGATTTTAGATTTTCGTAAATTTACACCCTCAGAAACTTTAATTCAAATTTTATAAATGCTCAAATTCATTTTAACGTTTATCATCTACCTTTTATCTTTCAATAATCCTGCATTTCCATTCCTACCTATATACGGTACTTTTGTTGAACCTAAATCAAGCTAAAATCGTAGATGAAACGAATCATAAAATACACCATCGGACGGGACATCGAAGGTAAAGAAGGATATTTTACTGCCATTGACAAAACCCAAACCTCGCATATTTTCGGCAAGCTACCACAAACTTAATTTCAAATTTTGATTGATATACGTAACCAAAATAAGGTTTTTAGCAACAATAACAAATGGATTGTTAGTGGATGAGAAGGAGAAGAACATTGAATATTATTTACCAATCTAACTTGTAAAATCACCCTGTAACAACACATCGCTAATTACTTCGGTGGTTCTTTGGTACTCGGTCATAAAACAAAATTATTCGCTAATGAAGTGCTCTTTTTTCAAGGAGATGCCAATTATACGAAGATACATTTCTTATCAGGCAAACCCAAACTTATTGCCCGTACGCTACCGTATATCCAACAAAAAACGGAGGATAAAATGTTTACTCGCATCAGCCGAAAACATTTACTGAATCGCAAATTTATTGTGGAAATAGGAGCCGACTTTGTGGTGCTTTCGGATAAGACCATTTTGCCAATTGTCAGAAGGCGAAAACGGGAGCTTTTGAACAGCAATACATTTGTAGGATATGCCAGTGATGCCACCGCCGACTTTAGTAATGCTACAGCGATTGGTGCAGATGCAAAGGTTGATGCAAGCAATAAAGTACGTATTGGAGATAATTTGGTAACGGTTATTGAAGGGCAAGTACCTTTTACCAATCCTTCTGACCGTCGATTGAAAGAGAATATTACCATCAATAACAGTTGGGTTTACCTTTTAGTGGGCTTAACAAATCAACGGATGGAATGTACTCGTTGGCTTATTCAGATTTTGTAATGCCTTTGGTAAATGCCGTGAAAGAGCAACAAATCCAAATCAATGCGTTGAAAAAACAGCTTCAAGCTGCCAATACATTTAAGCAAAAATTAGAAGCAATTGAAAAAAGAATGGCCTCATTAGAAGAGTCGAAAACGGAAAGCTTTGATTCAGCTAAAAAGTAGATTTTTCTTAAAATAATATCATCATTATCAAAACAAAATATTCAAATATCATGAAATCATTATGCTATTTTATCGTTGTGTCGGGATTATTATTGACTCAAAAATCATTGGCTCAATATCCAGTTTCTTTTCCTGATGGAATTGTGATCGGGAATTCAGCCGTTACCATTCCTTCGGGAAGTACCTACAAATTAGCGGTGAGTGGTGGTATCATCACAGAAAAAGTGAGGATTGCGACCAGTGGAACCGCTTTCTGGGCTGATTACGTATTTGAACCAACGTTCAAACTTCGCTCCTTGAAAGAAGTAGAAAATTTTATCAAAGCAAATAAACACCTTCCTGATGTGCCTTCAACGGCTGAGGTTACAAAAAATGGACTTGACTTGGCAGAAACGCAAGCTTTATTATTACAAAAAATCGAAGAATTAACGCTTTACCTCATTCGACAACAAAAAGAAATTGACCAGTTGAAAAGGGAAATTATAAGCGAAAATAATGGTTCGTACAGTATTTCACTTAGTTTTCAGTAGTTGAATATCGGAACTATATACTTAAAAATGCAACACTTGAAATTTGCCCTATTTAACCGCTGACGAGGTAAAAAACCGTCGTCTGGGTTTCGGATTCAGAATGTTTAAATATTATGAAACATTTATTCTATTTCATCGCTACCTTTGGTTTATTATTAAATCAAAGGTTATTAGCACAGTACCCTGTTTCTTTTCCAGATGGAATTATGATAGGGAATTCAGCCGTTTCTATTCCTTCGGGAAGTACCTACAAATTAGCGGTGAGTGGTGGTATCATCACTGAAAAGTGAAGATTTCGACCAGTAGAACCGCTTTTTGGCTTGATTACGTATTTGAACCAACGTTCAAACTTCACTCCCTGAAAAAAGTAGAAAATTTTATCAAAGCTAATAAACACCTTCCCGATGTGCCTTCAACGGCAGATGTTACAAAAAATGGACTTGACTTGGCAGAAACGCAAGCTTTATTGTTACAAAAAATCGAAGAATTAACGCTTTACGTCATTCGACAACAAAAAGAAATATTAACCAGTTGAAAAAACAAAATTACAACCAGAAATAATGGTTGATAAAATCTTTCATTTAGTTTATCAGAAGTAAAATTTTTCCTATCAATTACACACCCTTTTAATGTATCAAGTTATCATGAAAAAAATGTTACTGTTGCTTACCCTGTTATCATGCCCAATCATTGGGCAAACGATAACCGAATCTCCCGCCAAAGCCAAAAAGGTATTTATTCCTCCAGTGGCAAACAAATTGGCAGTTGTTCTGAAATTTGGTACTACGGGCATTTCCCCCGAACTATCGTACCGACTTAATCAAAAAATTAATGTGCGAGCAAGTTTCTCGATGTTCAATTACCAAAAGGTTGAAATACTGAGTATTGACACGGGAGGTAGTAATAGTACGAGTACAGCTCCCGCCGAAAAAGCAAAAATGCAGTATGATGCTTCTGTTAAATTGGGAAATTTTGGCGTTTTAGTTGATTTTTATCCTTTCAAAAGGCGAGTTTTCGCCCTCAATGCAGGCGTATTTTATAATACAACTTCTTTCAGTGTTGATTTACAACCCAAAAGTAATCTAAATTTCAATGATCGGGTTTTTACCCCCGAGGAAACTGGAACGATTGGACTGAAAGTTAAATATCCAACCGTTGCTCCTTATTTTGGTCTCTCGTTGGGTAATCCGAATACTGGAAAAAGACTGAAATTTCTATTTGATCTTGGGGTAATGTACACGGGTTCTCCTTTAATTGAAATGCGAGGTACTGGGTCAATTGAACCCACCGCAAGCCAAGCTGCCCAGTTACAGGCAAATTTGAAACCCATTTATTTGTATCCAGTCTTGAAATTTGGTTTGTCTTACCCTATTATAAAATAATCATTTAACAAAAAACTTAGAATCATGAAAACTATATATTTCAAAAAATTCCTCCTACTTATTACTTTGGGTCTTATCGTATTTGCGTGCAAAGAATTAGGCAGCATTGACCCTGGCAAAGACCTTAAATTAATTTTAAATTACAAACCTGCCGATTCATTTATTGAAGCACAGATAAAAGATGCTGTTTCTGGAGATTTAATTTCAAGCAACATCAACATCGAGATTGTGGGCGCTCAAGCAGCCAATGTTATCAATTTTGAAGGCGAGGCTAAGAGCAAATACACGAAAAAAGGGCCAAGTTTTTATATTGGTTTTCAGAACATTTTTCCTTCTTTAACAAACCCGATAAAGCTTAAAGTCCTTATTTCAGCGGATGGTTATTTGAGTAATAGCCGTGATATACTTTTGACTGATGTTGAAAATCCACCCGTAGAAATTGCCTTGGTTAAAATTGACTCGCCGCCCGCTGGATCAGCCATCAAGCAAGCGAATATTAGTGTAACAACGAGTGGCGCAAGTCAAGCGACAACCCTTGAAGTGGTGAATCAACAGAAGGCTACTCTCGTAGCGATAAATCAAGGAACAATTATGAAGGATAGCCAAGGAAATGTGGTTACAGGTAATTTGACTTCTACCGTAGCTACATTTTCTGGCACCTCAGCAGAGGCGGCTCCATCCTTTCCTGGGGGAAATGCCGCTGTTTTAGCAAAAGATATTGATGGGAAAACGAATGTATCCGCAACCCTCGTACCAATCGCTTTTGCCGATATTAGTATTAAATCATCGGGTGGTGCCGAAGTTACCAGTTTTACGAAACCAATTAGTATTTCTTTTGAAGTTGATCCAAATACCATTAATCCCACTACTAACCTTGAAGTAAAAGTAGGGGATTCGTTTTCGGTTTATAGTTATAGTAATGCCACGGCTGTATGGACTTACGATAAAGAAGGTACAATTATCAGTAAAAATGGGAAGTTGTTTGTAAGCTTTGAGAGTAATCACTTAACCTGGTTTTATATCGGATATACTTACCGCATTCCAAATTCAGTTCAAATAAACCTGACGGTAGATGGTGCCCCTAACAACAGTGCCAATGGACGTAGTTTGTCATATTATGCACTAATAAAATATAACATTGGTAGATTTACTTACAGCGCTTACTATACTGGTGCATTTTACGCTACAAATAGTACACCACTAAAATTTACAAGTACCATTTATTCATCGGGGGTAGTTCAATCTATGGAAGCAAGATTTTATCATCCTTTTACGGGTAAATATACAATACTTACCGTACCAAATCCTAACTCAGGTCTGGCGAATTTAAATGTTCCATACGGAGTTGTTAGCACTACCAAGCTCAAAACAGTTAATATTACGGTAAGTTGCGAAAATAAATGTGCTTTACAAATTCTTCCTTATAACGTGGGCATAGAATATAACAACAATATTAATGCTAATCTTTCTGGTACCACAGAAAGATGGATATTTGCGGGCAATGTAAATTATGATAAAACTGATAATAAAATAAAATTAAGAGCCTACTTACCAGATAATACCAATTTATTATTTAGGGCAATCGCCTATCCTGAATATCCCAAACAAATCAACACAGGAACAGGTGACTCTTTTGAAGCTCCTATTATTTTACCCAAAACGCATCCATTATGTAATTGTGGAAAATGAGAAAACACTTCTGAATAGTTAAAAAAAGGTATTCATGCTTAGGCATTGAATACCTTTTTTTTGGTGAATGGGGGGAGCAAAAGTTTAGATTTACGAGAAATTTTGAATCAACAAACCACCAAAATTTTAACGATTCGAGGGAATTGAGTATCAGGAAAAGGAGGTGAATCATTCTACTTACCTCCCTTTTCCACCTCTGGAATATACTCACTTTCAAGAACAACCTCCTGATAATCAGACAGTTTTGTTAAATCTAAAGTTGGAATTCCTGAATCTAAAGTATCATTAACCATTGAGGTAAATTTTGCCCCAAAAACCATTTCTCGTGAATGATATGATGTTCGTGAGTGAACGGTCTGGTTAAAAGTGTCTTCAGTTGCTCTTATCAAAATTAAAAACTCAGCATCGGCTTTTATTAACTCCTCTTTGCCTAAACCAAACATGGGACTTTCTTGCGTTATGGCATGAACAATTGTCCAGTTAGTAGGAAAGAAATTTACCTTATTCCGCTCTAATTTTAATCCATAATATTTTCTTATTGTCTTTCCATCTACTTGCTTTTCTAAAACAGATATTACCAATTCCACTTGCAAATCAATCAGCTGATTGGCTCTTTCATTAACTATCCGAAACATAAATGCTGTTACGTCTAAATAAGGAGCAACAATGGCTTTTTCGGAATATAAAATATGCGCAACGGGCTTAGAAAACCGCCCGTAGAGCAAACTGGTAGCCAAAGCAAAAACTAATAATCCTAATAATGACTCAACCGCCGCCACAGAACTTGCCCAAAAACCAATGGGTGCAATACGTCCATAACCAACCGTTGTGAGGGTTTGCGAGGAAAAAAAGAAGGCATCCATAAACCTACTTTGTGGCGAAGTGAGATCGGCACCTTGTAGATTTTCGATACCGACAAATTCATAAATAGCCGCAAAAATAAAGTTTAGTGTTAAATAGAAAGAAATAACTAACAAGAAAAAACGCCCCCAAGAACATACTATCAAACGGTTAAAAATATTGAGTCGACTCCAAAAAGCAACACCTTCTCTTCTGACGTTGAAGCTACCATCACTGTTTAATAACCGAGTTTTGGAATTATGTACTTGCGTGCCAAAACCTAAGTCACGGCGATTTTCTTCGGCTTCAACGAGTTTGTCTTTTTTTGGATGTCGTAAATTCATAATTGGACAGTTTTGATATGAGTTTAACCATTTTAGATAATTTTTTGTTTCAATATTGATACTTCTGGCAAGCCAAGATTGATTTTGTTTCACAAAATATTAATAATCAGATACAAACAAATGTAAAAAGAATTATTTTTGTTTGAAAATACATTGCATTTTCAAACAAGTGCTTAATAATGAGCCTGTTAGCATAATCATTAATCGAAATGAAAAATCTATTATTTACCTTAATATTTTCTTCCCTACTCTTTACAAGCAAAGCCCAAGCGGTTAATGAACACACTGGACAAAAAATCCAATGGATGACGCTGGAACAAGCTTTTGCGGCTACCCAAAAAGAACCTCGCAAAATTATGGTGGATGTTTACACGGGTTGGTGTGGATGGTGTAAGGTGATGGATCAAAGAACTTTCCCGAATGAAAAAGTAGCCAATTTTATCAGCGAGAAATTTTATGCTGTAAAATTAGACGCAGAAATGAAGGATACTATCAACATTGGCACTCAAAAGTATATTTGGCAAAATGGCTATAATCAAGCGGGAGTGGCGCTTTTGCAAGGAAAAATGTCTTTCCCAACCATTGTGTATTTAGACGAAAAGTTTAATATGATTCAGCCCGTACCAGGTTTTCAGGAGGCGGCGCAGTTTCATCAAGTGATTACTTTTTTTGGCGACAATCACTACAAAAAAGGAAATTGGGAAGCCTACCAAAAAGACATTTATCCAAAACAATACGGACAGCCTGTGGTGGCGGAAGCTAAGAAATAGTTTTTTAGTTGGCTTAGGATTTACCTTCACTTACTAAAATTCAACAAAAAAGTGGTCAGGATTTACATTCTGACCACTTTTTTATATCTTATACCTTCTAAACCTGAATTTATTAATTGCAAACTGCCTACTCAAAAGTCATTCCATCTAAATCATTTACCGAAACCACGTATTTGGATTCATTATTTCCTAAACGCACTTTTAAGTGATAATTTCCCCCTACTAAATAGTATAAAGGCTTCAAAATACCTGTTTGAGTGGCTTCACTGTATTTATAATCGCAGGGAATTCCCATGCCCGTTTCAGTGGTCAAGATTGGGATTAATCTACTATCGCCCGTTTTGATATGAATAATATTATTTTCTTCGGTCTGTAAACATTTTACCATTTCACTGGGCGCAGCGATGGCTTCTAAAGTAATTTTCACGGGTGCATAAACAACCGTTTTTATCGCTTCATCTTCTTCGATAATTCGATAATATTGCGTACCAAAATTCATCCGTGGGTCCACAAAAGTGTATAATTGTCTTTCATCCTGCGTTCCTTCGATGGTAACTTCGTTTAAATCATAAAAATTCTCTTTATCGTAACTGATTTGAACGATGTATCGTTTAGCTTGATGTCCGATGGCACTTAACCACGATAATTTTGCCTTATGGTTTTCATCAACCGCTACCTTTAACGAAATTTTTGAATTACTTAAAGATTTAATCGGTTCAATATTTTTTTTAGCAACTGGAAAAACTATTTTCAGTTCAGCAAAAGGTTTAACAACAAAAAGTTTGTATTCTTTGTTGAGTAATAATCTGAAGGGCTTTGCCGGAATTGCAAAGGAGGCGTTAATGATAAAAATCACTAAAGCGATAGATAGTTTTGTCTTTTTCATGGGTTATTTTACAACTTGTTAGTCTATCCAATAATTAACAAAACTTGTACCAAATCTTTTAAATTCATCAAAATATTCTTATTATATGCTCGTTGCCAAAAGTTTTGGAGAAAAGGCCATCATTTAATATTCCATTTTTTACAATTGCCCAAACTATCAGGAAAAAATTGTTTTTACAATCCATTTTTAAGCCTTATTTTTACGTCAGAAAACAATCTAACTGACTAATTTTGTGAATATTTCAAGATTTTCTTAAATCATATTTATTCATTTACAGGTGTTAGGTATTTGGTTCGTAGATTTTAGCAGTACAGAAAATTATTTAATCATAAATTATTCTTGAAAGCTAAATACTAAAAACTAAGCCCTAAAATCTATTTCCCAAACATTAAATCATTGAAATAACCGATGGCAACAGCAACCTTCACACTCGAAAGAGATATTGAGATTTTTAATTTAATTAATCAAGAAGCTCACCGTCAAGAATACGGTTTGGAATTAATTGCTTCTGAAAATTTTACGTCAAAACAAGTTATGGAAGCCCAAGGCTCAGTTTTGACTAATAAATACGCCGAAGGTCTTCCGGGCAAACGTTATTATGGCGGTTGTGAAATTGTTGATCAAGTGGAAACCATTGCGATTGAACGTGCCAAAGCACTTTTTGGCGCCTCATGGGCAAACGTTCAACCACATTCTGGAGCGCAAGCCAATGCGGCAGTTTTCTTATCTTTTTTGAATCCTGGTGATAAAATTCTTGGTTTTAACCTCTCGCACGGTGGACACCTTTCGCATGGTTCACCCGTGAATTTTTCGGGAAAATATTTTCAAGCATTTTTCTATGGCGTGGAAGAAGAAACAGGTTTGATTGATTGGGATAAAGTAGAAGCAACCGCTTTAAAAGAAAAACCAAGATTGATTATTTGTGGTGCATCGGCTTATTCTCGTGATTGGGATTATGCTCGTTTGCGTTCAATTGCGGATGAAATTGGCGCTATTCTTTTAGCGGATATTTCTCATCCATCGGCTTTGATTGCCAAAGGATTGTTGAACGACCCAATGCAACATTGCCATATTGTAACGACAACAACGCACAAGACTTTAAGAGGTCCACGTGGTGGTTTAATTATGATGGGAAATGATTTCGTGAATCCGTTTGGATTAACTACCTTGAAAGGTGAATTAAAAATGATGTCGGCTTTATTAGACGGCGGTGTTTTTCCAGGAACTCAAGGTGGACCTTTAGAACACGTGATTGCGGCAAAAGCCATTGCTTTTGGTGAAGCCATGACGGATGATTTCCAACAATATGCCGAGCAATTACAACGCAATGCGAAAGTAATGGCTCAGGGTTTTGTGGATAAAGGATATAAAATCATCTCAGGAGGAACTGATAATCATTTGATGTTGATTGATTTACGTCCAAAAGGATTGACAGGAAAATTGGCAGAAAATACTTTGGTAAAAGCGGACATTACGATTAATAAAAATATGGTTCCGTTTGACGATAAATCACCATTTGTAACTTCAGGTATGCGTGTAGGAACGGCTGCTATGACCACTCGTGGCATGAAAGAAGCAGAAATGTTGCACATCGTAGAGTTGATTGACAGCGTGTTGATGAACCACGATAATGAAACATTTATTGGTTCTGTAAAGTCCGAAATTAATAAGTGGATGGAAGCATTTCCATTATATGTATAGGTTTAGAAATAATTCAAAATAACAAAACCCTGACAATCGTGAATGTTGTCAGGGTTTTTTGCGTTTTTGATGTAAATTTGTATTCAAGACATAATTAAATCCGAAATTAGAAGAAAGTCGTAGTTGTTATCATAAAAACTTTCTAAATCTGAAAAGACCCACATGGCATTAGACCAAGAATTTGAACAAGAATTAGACGAAACCGAAGGCAAAGAAATGTCCTTCCTTGACCACCTTGAAGAACTGCGTTGGCATATTATCCGTTCAGTAGCTTCAATTCTGGTATTCACCATATTAGCATGGACTTTTCAAAGGGAAATATTTGGAGGAATAATTATGGCCCCTTCAAAATCAACTTTCTGGACCAATCGAATGCTTTGCAAGTTGGCTGATTTGACGGGTGTTGAAGGCTTATGTTTCAAACAAGCCGATTTTGTTTTGCAAAATCGTGAAGTTTCAGGACAGTTTATGTTTGCCCTTACGCAATCAATTATGGTAGGTTTACTATTCGCTTTCCCCTATTTTTTCTGGGAAATTTGGCGTTTTGTAAAACCAGGTTTAAAATTAAAAGAAGCTAAGGCTGCGACTGGAGCCGTTTTTTGGGTTTCTTTATTATTTTTTATGGGCGTAAGTTTTGGTTATTATGTAGTTTCACCGATGGCCATTAACTTTTTGGCTAATTTCAAATTAGATGATTCTATCCAAAATCAATATGACATTAGCGATTACCTTTCGTTACTTTCAACCATGACATTGGCTTGTGGTGTAACTTTCCAATTACCGATGATTGCCTTTGTGCTTTCACAGGTGGGCGTACTTACGCCTGCATTTATGCGTGAATATCGTCGTCATGCGGTGGTTGTTATTTTGATTTTAGCAGCCATTATTACACCTTCGCCCGATATGATTTCTCAACTTTTAGTAACATTACCACTTTTGGCACTTTATGAAGTTAGTATTATTGTTTCGGCAAGGGTGAATAAAAGACGTGAAGCAGAGTTATTATAGTAAATAAAATATAACCAAAATGGGCGGATGAAATGAATCATTCGCCCATTTTGGTTATGTTACGAATAAAAATTAAACGCCCTTAATCGACAAGTTTACACCCGCCGCCATCGACAAATTTCCATAGTTTTGAAGATTCTTTACCGAAGCATTTGCACTTAGCGTTACGGTATGTCCCCTACAAATTTTTGCATTTTCGGTAATAAAAGGCACACGTCCACACGACCAAGTTTTCTCATCGTGCCAACTGCCCGTTTTTATCGTACAAACTTCATCCATAAATAACGAAACGGTATCAAAAGAAGTATTCAAAAACAACGAAGCCGCATCCGTTTTACTTCTGCCAAACCAATCGGTTAAAATATCCCAATAAATTCTTCGGAAGTCAATTTGCATTTTCAAATCTTGGTTACCCACCGATCCATTCAAATCAGTTGGGAGGTTTGAATATCCCCCAATATTAGGGTTTCTGCCCACCGATTGGCGTTTTATACTCGACCCAAAAACAAATATGGGTGCTGCCACTCCGTGGTCGGTTCCCACACTTGAATTAGAATTGGCTCTTCTTCCAAATTCAGAAAAAGTAAATCCTGCTACTTTGTCTTCTACGCCTCTTTGCAGTAAATCATCCTGAAATGCTTTAATTCCTGCGGATAACTTTCCTAATAAAGTCGCATGATTTCCTAAACTATTATTTGCTCCTCCACCCGATTGTACTTGGGCAGAATGGGTATCAAATCCGCCAATCGAAAGAAAATAAACCTTTGTTTTTAATCCTCCACCCACTAATCGGGCAACGATTTTTAGTTGGTCAGCAATCGAATTACCCGTTGGATAAACTGGTGCCGGCGTGATATTTCCTGCATTGTGTGCTGCGGTGATTTCAGCTGAATAACTAACAGCTAAGGCTTGTTGTTGGCGTATAAAAGTTACTAAATCACCCGCTTCACAGCAGGGTAAATCAGTGGTGGTTGCTCCAACTCCTCCGCTTACCAAGGCAGCATAACTGGCAGGATCATTGATGGCAACTGCCATGGATTGATTACTTCCCAAAAGCGTAGTAGAAGTCAAATAGCCAATCTGAATGGCCAGCGGGTCTTCCATAACGGCATTTGAGGCATCTCTATCAGTAATAGGAGGCGCTGGATAATTAGCAAAACGGTCTTCTAAATATCTGCCTGCCCAACCCGTATCTGCTTGTACGGCTGCATCCGTAGCAGTCATCCAAATATCCGTGGCTCGGTAATGTGAATAACTCGGACTTGGATAAGAAACCGAGTGTACCACCGCTAATTTACCATTATCGTGTAATTGCTTCAACCCTGTCATGCTTGGGTGCAAACCCGTTGTACCATTTCCAATTGACAAAATGGAGGCTTGTGGAATGGCAATATTACTTCTGAGCGCACTATATTGTGAATATTGATCAAGCGGAATTACGGTATTTAGTCCATCATTTCCACCATTTAGATAAATAATTACCAACACACGGTCTTTGGCAAGGGCATCAGTTTTCATTAAAGATTGAACCAAAGAAGAATTGGCTCCGAAGGCTTTCACCCCAAAACCTCCTACCATGACAGGTAACAAAAAAGAAGAAGAAGCTGCAAGGAAATCTCTACGTTTCATATTTTTATAAGCTTTGAGCATTGGGCATAAGCCGCTATCTTTTGAATTTTAAAGGATTATTTAAAGTTTTTCAACAAATACTAAACTCCGCCATTCTGAGCAAATATTTCATCAAAGCATCCAATTTTGATTTTACCGTATTAATATTGGTTGTGGTAGGGTTTGATTTATAAGATGCCCACTGGGTTGTCCAATTAGACCTTTGTTGCCCAATCATCAAAATAGTATCAATCAAAAATATTTTTTGATTTGCTGAAAGTTCAGTCGCAAACAAGTTCATCGTTACTAAATCCACAATATGAACACAGTTCGTAACATCATAATTTGGAGGTAACGGAATCGAGGGATTATGAGCAACATTAGCAGTATCCACCATTGCCAACATATCAATTTTGATGGCAACCAGTGGCGTAATTCCTGTAACAAGGGTTCGCCCCGTGATTAATTTATCCGTAAATGAATTACGCAATCCAACTTGTGTAGTATTTATCCAATTTCTGGAATAACCCGTTTGAAAATAAGCATCATAGCCAAAAACCGTTGGTTGGTCGAGTAATGCCATCTGCATTTCGGCCATTCTATCGTAGAGATATTGTGCATACGCTTTATGGTTTTTGACGCTATTAATAAGATTTGCGGAATCAATAACGGGCACTGGAAAATTGAAGAATCGATAAGCACCGACCACAAATTCAGCGGGGGATTTGATAATGGCTCCGAGATTGGCAATGTCATAAAAATGCTCTGAAGCCAGTAATTTTTGGATAATTGGTTTTATTTCAAAAGTCCTTCCCGTTATTGGATCTACACTTTTGAAAGTATTTGCTAAAGAAGCAATTACATTATCTTCAATTTCTTGCGTAACATTTGGATTTACAAAGAAACGGTACAATTTTCTACAAATAAATTTGGGTGTTTCTGGATGATCAAAAAGCATATCCAAAAGGGCATCTACTTCAAATTCTCCTGCATTAGTATATCCTGGATATACAGCGGGCGTATTAATTATTACTGACCGATAACTTGATGAAAATGTTTTAGATGCTGTATCATGTCTGGTTAATGTGAATTTTTTGTCAACAGCCGTTGTCGTGTTGGCATAAAAATTTGTGTACTGCCAACCCGTCAAAACTCTGGCGGCGGCTTTTACATCATTCTCTGTATAATTATTATCACCTGCAAAGTTTTTGGCTCCCACTACAAATAATTCCTGCAATTCACGGGCGTAATTTTCGTTTGAAGCCACTCCTCCAGTTCCTTTCGTATTTTCATTACCATTCAGAAATTTTAACATAGCGGGTTCGTAGGTAATATCACGAACAAAATCCTTAAAATTTTCCAAAGATTTACTTCTAACTTTCATAAAATACTTATAAATAGCTCGGTATTCATCAACATTCGCTTCGCTTGTAACGAAATGATTTTGCCAAAAAAGCGTCATTTTATCAATAATAGAAGGATTGCCTGCTTGCGCTGCCATCATATTTGTCCACCAATATTTGTAGTAATATCGAAAATCAAAATTACGAGAAAGCGAAGAATCATACGTCGTATTTACATATTCCTGTCCAACCGTTATTTTCGTCTCATTCAAATCCACGGGAGGTAATGGAATATAATTAATATTGTTAATAAGATTTTGAATTGCCGTTGAAGCATTCAAGCCAGTAAAATTGGCAATTTCTGTTTGGGTGGGTCCAAAAGTTGCTCTACGGAGCAGATGAGCCACTTGTGAGGTCGTAAGTGGCTGAGCATAAGCGTTCAAAGAATAATTCATAATTCCAACAAGTTAAATTTCTGAAAACACAAAAATGATTAAATGTAATGGGTAGAAAAGAAGAAAGTATTTGAAAAGTAGGTAGAAGATGTTTTGGGGGTTTTATATATTCTTATAAATTTAGCAATAAAATTTATGCTTCAAAATCCATAATATCAAATTATGTTAAGAATTGAGTAATCGGTAAATTTGTAATAGTTATAGGTTTGTTTATCCACCCTCGCATTTAAAAATACCATATAAATGAAAAAACTCGTCTTTTTATTACTCTTAATTTCTTTCAAAATCCATGCCCAAAAGCCATTAACTGCTATTTTAGGGGCTTTTAGAGATGAAGTGAAATTATTGGAAGATTCCATTCAAAACAAGCAAGAAGTGACTGTAAAAGGTATTCGCTTTGTAACAGGAGATTTTCGAGGACAGCCAGTTGTCGTAGCACTCACGGGTGTAGGAAAAGTGAATGCCACCATGACCACCACCATTTTATTGATGAATTGGCAACCCCAACAATTGATTTTCACAGGCATTGCTGGTGGTGTAAATCCTGCTATTTTGCCCGGAGATATGGTCATTGCCAAGTCCACCATTCAGCATGATTTTGGAAAGATAACCCCCGAAGGCATGACAGTTTGGAATACCAGAAATCCAATTGATGGCGTGGCAAATCCGATGTACTTTCCTGCAGATTCTATGTTATTATTGAAAGCCCAAAAAGCATCAAATCGAACGAAATTTAAGGAAATTGAAGGGCGAAAAATAAAAGTAATGTTGGGTATCATAGCTACTGGTGACGTTTTTGTCAATTCTGATGAAAAAGTAAAAATACTCCAAGAACAAGTAAAAGCTGATGCCACCGAAATGGAAGGAGCCGCCGTTGCTCAAGTTTGTTATGAACTAAAAATTCCCTGTTTAATTCTACGTAGTATCAGCGACAATGCCAACTCAAAAGCCCATGTGGATATGAATGTTTTTGGTTCAATTGCCGCCTATAATTCTTCCAATTTGGTATTGGGGATTTTGGGGGAATTGTGAGGTTTTTAAAGCAAAATAAAAACCCAAAAAGCCCCCGCCAAAAACGTGGGTTTTTGTTTAACTTTATTCCCCCGTCTTACGTTACATTTAAGACAGAATATTAAAATTACATGGCAAATAATAATTCAGACATTACAGGACACGAGAATATCGAAATTCTTGGTGCAAGAGAACATAATCTTAAAGATATTGACCTCACTATTCCACGCAATAAGTTAGTCGTTTTCACAGGAATATCTGGCTCTGGAAAGTCCTCACTGGCTTTTGATACCATTTATGCCGAAGGACAACGCCGATATATGGAGTCGTTTTCGGCGTACGCTCGGAGTTTTATGGGCAATATGGAACGTCCCGATGTCGATAAAATCAATGGACTTTCGCCCGTGATTTCGATTGAGCAAAAGACGACTTCCAAAAATCCACGCTCGACAGTTGGAACCGTTACAGAAATTTACGATTTCATGCGTTTATTCTACGCACGAGCGGGCGAAGCGTTTAGTTACGTTACGGGCGAGAAGATGATTAAGCAATCTGTCGACCAAATTATTGACGTGATTCTGCAAGATTATCAAAATCAAAAATTAATTATTCTTGCGCCCGTCGTGAAAGGACGTAAAGGTCATTACCGTGAATTATTCGTTCAAATTGAGAAATTAGGCTATACAAAAGTGCGTGTGGACGGCGTAGTGATGGATATTCAGCCTAAAATGCAACTCGATCGTTTCAAAATTCACGATATTGAAATGGTCATTGACAGAATTATCGTCAAAACTGAAGACCGTTTTCGTTTATCGCAGTCCGTGCAAACGGCTTTGAATCAAGGTAAAGGCATCATGATGACTCGTGATGAAAAAAATGAGGTTCGTAATTTTTCCAAATTCTTAATGGATCCCGTTTCTGGCATCAGTTACGACGAACCTTCACCCAATAATTTTTCCTTCAATTCACCTTATGGTTGGTGTCCAACTTGTTTGGGTTTGGGCAAGGTTGAGGAAATTACCGAAGAATCCATTTTACCAGATAAGTCGCTAAGTATCAACAAAGGAGCCATTGCTCCGATTGGCGAATACCGTGATATGTGGATTTTCAAACAATTAGAAATTTTACTAAAACCGTATAAAGTCAATCTTACCACGCCCATCGAAAAATTCCCTACCGAAGCCATCGAAGTGATGCTTTACGGAACGGATACTCCCGTGCCTGTTCCTTCCAAAAAATACGAAGGCACGGATTGGAATACGAAATACGAAGGCATTGTAACATTTTTGAAACGTCAGCAAGAAACGGGTTCGGAGAAAATTCAAGACTGGATAAAAGACTTTATGGTCGTGAATACTTGTCCCGATTGCAAAGGTTTGAGATTGAAAAAAGAGTCGCTTCATTTCTTGATTGACCATAAAAATATTGCTCAATTAGCCGAAATGGACATTGCTGAATTGGCAATATGGTTCACCGATTTAGAGCCAAGAATGAACGAACGCCAAAATATAATTGCCAAAGAAATTTTGAAGGAAATCAGAAAAAGAATTGGCTTTTTGACAGGTATCGGCTTGGAATATTTAACGCTAAACCGGTCATTACGAACACTTTCTGGCGGAGAAGCCCAACGTATTCGTTTGGCTACGCAAATTGGTACGCAACTAACCAACGTGTTGTATATAATGGACGAACCAAGCATCGGTTTGCACCAACGAGACAACGTAAAATTGATTCAAGCCCTCAAGGATTTGCGTGATTTGGGCAATTCTGTTCTCATCGTTGAACACGACAAAGACATGATGTTGGAGTCGGATTATATTGTGGATATTGGCCCAGGAGCAGGACGACATGGCGGGGCAATTGTGGGACAAGGAACGCCCGAAAATTTCTTGAAAAATAACTCGACTACGGCTAATTTTTTGAGTGGAAAAATTGGCATTGAAGTTCCGAAGAAAAGGAGACAAGGAAATGGTAACTCATTGGTTATCAAAGGAGCAACGGGTAATAATTTAAAAAATGTTACGCTAAAATTGCCTCTGGGAAAAATGATTTCGATAACGGGTGTGAGTGGTTCGGGGAAATCTTCGTTGATTCACGACACGATGTATCCGATTTTGAACCGTCATTTTTTTTACGCCAAAAAAGAACCCATGCCTCATAAATCAGTGGAGGGTTTAGAGCATTTAGACAAAGTAATTGAAGTTGACCAATCGCCCATCGGACGCACGCCACGCTCGAATCCAGCTACTTATACGGGTATGTTTACGGACATACGCACCTTGTACGCAGAGTTGCCCGAATCCAAAATTAGAGGTTACAAAGCAGGGCGTTTTAGCTTCAATGTAAAGGGCGGACGTTGTGAAGATTGCGAAGGTGCGGGCATGAAAAAAATCGAAATGGAATTCTTGCCCGACGTTCACGTAGCCTGCGAAACCTGCAAAGGAAAACGCTTCAACCGTGAAACGCAGGAAGTTCGTTTTAAAGGAAAATCAATCGCCGATGTATTGGATATGACGGTGGAACAAGCGGTAGAATTCTTTGAAAATCAGCCTAAAATTGCCCGTAAAGTACAGATGCTCAACGAAGTAGGTTTGGGATATATCACCATCGGGCAACAAGCCACTACGCTGTCGGGAGGAGAAGCCCAACGAGTAAAATTAGCCGAAGAACTCTCGAAAAGAGACACAGGCAAAACCATGTACATCTTGGACGAACCCACGACTGGACTCCATTTTCAAGACATCAAAAAACTTTTGGAAGTCCTCAACCGATTGGCAGACAAAGGCAATACCGTGTTGATTATTGAACATAATTTGGACGTAATCAAAGTATCCGACCACGTAATTGACATCGGTCCAGAGGGAGGACAAAAAGGCGGAAACATCATCGCAGAAGGCACACCAGAACAAGTAGCGAAGGTGAAAGGGAGTTATACGGCTAAGTTTTTGAAGGCAGAGTTGAAGGGGTAGTTTAGTAGATTGAATATATTTTTTATCTAAACTTCGAAGCTGTCCTTCGGAACGTCTCGAAGAGAATGATTCAATCAACCCATAAATTTATTATCATGTATAAATTTATAACAGTCCCTTTGTTATTTTTAATAGTA
>JBBAKY010000050.1:0-26624 GCA_040403295.1 Arcicella sp. | reverse complement strand
TAACTCATAACTCATAACTCATAACTCATAACTCATAACTCATAACTCATAACTCATAACTTCTTTACTTACTTCATGAAGACAATCATCATAATTGCGGTCTAAAAACCAAAGGCATTCTTGGAAAGAAAAGTTTTTTGGGATAAGGATTTTATAGGTCATAATTTGAAAATTGTAGTGCGAATTAGACCATAGATTATACAGATTTACACAGATTTTTTTTAAATTTTTATCCTTGTAAATTTGTTAAATCTCAATTCCATTGCGGGGTAATCCGTGGTCTAATTTATCAGAAGATTTTATTAACTTTCGTAAGTTACGGAATTGAAATCTGTTAAAAATTCTGCAAATTGCGAGAAATGTACCACGGATTTCCGAATCCGTATTTTTATGGAATCAACAATTTATACAAAATATATCAATTCGCCTTTGGGGGAATTAGAAATCTCTGCTACCGAAGATTATTTGACTTCAATTTTATTTGTGGAAGCGCAGAAAAAACCAAGTCCACGTAAAGTTGAGACGGATTTTGTGCCTGAAATTATTAACCAATATAACCAACAAATCTCCGAATATTTTGCGGGTACTCGCAAAGAATTTGACCTTAAAATTCAACACGTAGGTACCGATTTTCAGAAATTGGTTTGGGGAAAATTAGAAACAATTCCTTATGGGAAAACGATTTCATATTTAGAATTATCTCGAAGAATTGGCAATGAAAAAGCCATCAGAGCCGTGGGAACGACCAACGGAAGTAATAAATTCAACATCATTGTTCCTTGCCACCGAGTGATTGGCTCTAATGGTTCTTTGGTGGGTTACGGAGGAGATTTATGGAGAAAAAAATGGCTTTTAGCGCATGAAGCAAAGGTTTTAGGGAATTATCAGACGAGTCTGTTTTGAGTAATTGATGGCACACGGATAAACCCACAATGGAATTTGGATTAGACACGGATTTTAATGAAATAGCGGAATAAAATACATTTATATCCGTGTCCAATCCCTAAAACCCGTGTGCCATACCTATTTAACGGAGATAAAAATATCTATTTCTGCTTCCATGGGATTGTGAGATTTTGTACCATATACTTCAAAATCAGTCGAATAGGTGCGTTCTAATTCTTTATTCTCCCAAATTTCCGTCCATTTTCCATACACACATTCGGGCATTTTCCCTTTAGCCGCAAAGATTTCGTAATTACTGGCAGGGATAATTTTGCCAACCATCCCCGCTGGAATTTCGTCTAATGTACTGACATGACAACCGACGATGGCGGTATAATCGCCTGTGTAGTCGCTTTCGTAATCGGTATAAATTCCGTAAACATCGTAGGAGCTTTTGTTAGGGATTTTCTCGAAAATATCTTCGCTCATAAATTTTGCCCAAAGGTTTCCTATATCCTTTCCGCCAACGTTATTATTAGTTCTAACACTGATTCCGATAACATTAAAAGCTGATTCTGAATGATTTGACATGGGTTTTGTGTTTTTCTGTAAAACTACCAACATGGAGTGACAACAGTATGTCAGCAGGGTTTGGGAAATTGATGGGTTCAGTAAGGACGAATCGCATTCGTTCACAGTCGCCCGACCAAATTAATTCACATACTTTCTATACAAATTCTCAATCAAAAATTTCACTCTTTCGCTCAATTCTTGGGGAGAAATAATCTCCACAAAATCACTAAACATCAATATCCAACGGGCGAAACCTTCGATGGAAGAGGTTAAGAAATCTACCGTAAATTGTTCATAATCAGCTTCTTCCTGATTGATAAAACCATAATAATATTTCTGTTCTTGAATATGTTTCAAAACAGATTTATGAACCTTAATTTTTATCGAAACCATTTTTTGTTGGGTTTCTATCTGCTTTAAATAGTTTTGTAAAGAAGGATGAGTATTGCCCCGAAAGAGCTTGTGGGTGGGCAATAATTCAACAATTCTATCAATTCGAAAATCTCGATAATCGTTGCGGAGTTGACAAAAAGCGATTAAATGCCAATGATTACTAATGTAACAAATGCCGATGGGTTCGATATAGCGTTCGGAACTTTGTTCTTCGTTGCGAGAAAAATATTGTAAATTCAACACCCTTTTCTCGGAAATACTTCTCAAAACTACCTGTAAAATATCATGTTGGAGTTTTGAATGAACAACACTTGGATGACCAATTATTTCGATTCGCTTCTCAATATCTTCCA
This sequence comes from Arcicella sp., assembly GCA_040403295.1. GTDB lineage: Bacteria > Bacteroidota > Bacteroidia > Cytophagales > Spirosomataceae > Arcicella. Next base: position 24,420 of record JBBAKY010000050.1, on the reverse strand, counting down.
AAAAATCCTTTTCAGTGGTTTTAAGAACTGCTTTTACCTTATACATGGCCGACTTGAAATGTTGGTCAGTGGTGTTATCGGTGAGTTTTGTAATTAATTTCTCCGCCATCAAAAATGCAGTAGCTTCTTCCTTCGTGAACATCACGGGCGGGAGTCGGTATCCATCCATGAGCCAATAACCCACACCCGCTTCACCCACCACGGGAACGCCCGCCTGTTCCAAAGAACGGACATCACGATAGACCGTGCGAAGGGAAATCTCAAAACGTTCCGCAATTTCTTGGGCTTTTACGATTCGTTTTGATTGAAGTTGAATGAGGATTGCGGAGAGACGGTTTATTCGGCTCATTTTTAAAATTTTAAAGGGTATTTTATCTCATAAATGATAATTTATTTCCATCAAATTTATGATTTCTGATGGCTAATTTCTAATTTACAGTAGGAGAATTTTTTAAAATAGTTACCTCATCATCAATCCACAATAAAGACCCCAAACCAAAATATGAACTACAAAAATAAACTTAATCTGTTTGATACTGTCATGCTCGTGATAAGTCTGATTATCGGCATGGGAATTTTTAGAAATCCAGTTGAAGTGGCCAAAACTGCCCAAATCCCTTTCATTTTCTTTTTAGCGTGGATTTTAGGAGGAATTATCAGTTATTTGGGAGGCCTCACCTACGCAGAAATTGGTTCTCGTTATGCCGTAAAAGGTGGTTTTTACAAAATTTTCTCCTATTGTTATCACCCTGCTTTTGCTTTTATGGTCAACTGGATGATTGTGATTTCCAATGCGGGAGCGGTTTCCATCGTGGCAATGGTTGGTGCGGAATATATCAACCCGATTTTGATGCCCGAATCGCTGCAAAATCCTTTGGGAATTAAGATTACTTCCATCGCCACAATTGTAATTTTATACGCCATTAATTTCGTAGGAATCCGCCTGTCCGCCAAAACGCAGAATGTGCTTTCGATGATAAAAATCGTATTGATGGGACTTCTGATTTTGACAATTTTTGGAAATCATACGACGCCAAAACCCGCAAATACGCTCCTCAGTTCTACTTGGGAATATTCAGATTATTTCAAAGCCTTGGCACTCAGTTTTATTTCTATTTTCTTTACGTATGGTGGTTATCAACAAACGATAAATTTTGGAACGGATATTGACAATCCTTCTAAAAATACACCCAGAGGCATTTTTATTGGATGTGGCATTGTGATGTTTCTGTATCTGGCGATAAATTATGCGTATTACAGCGTTTTAGGAATTGATGGAATTGCCAATTCAACTTCTTTGATTTCTGATTTGGCAAAGGTGTTTTTTGGTGAAACAGGCTCGAGAGTTACCTCGGTTTTGCTGTTTATTTCCGTTTTAACTTTTGTAAACTCTTCGATGCTGACGAATCCACGGGTGTATTATGCGATGGCTGAAGATGGCGTTTTGCCCAAGTTTTTTAGCAAACAAAACGATAAAACACAAGTCCAAGAAATTGCTTTGACGGTTTATGCCAGTTTCTTGATTCTAATACTATTTTTCGCCGATTCTTTCAAAGAATTACTGAATTATGTGATGTTTTGTGACTCAATTGGCATGATAACTTCGGCCTTTACGATTTTTATTTTACGTAAAAAACTACTCAAAACATCAGAAAATCTTTATACCATTGGCTTTGGGAAAGTGCTTTTTCCAGCCATTTTTATTGTTACTTATACCCTTGTTGCGGCCGCTTCGTTGTACAGTAATGCCGATAATTTACCCACGGCGATTGGCTTGTTTTTGGGAGGATTACCGCTATATTATTTAATCAAGAAAATTATGCCCCAGTATGAAAAATAGGCTAAAATTCTTACTAATGGCCTTTTTGATGATTCCAATTGGCTTAGCAACTCGCACGTATGGCAATGAATTTATGAAACTTTACGTGGGCGATTCGTTATGGGCAATGATGATATATTTTGGGTTTAAATTTCTCTTTCTAAGTCAATCTTTGAAGGCATTTTGGGATGCTTTATTTTTTTGTTTTTTGATAGAATTTTCCCAATTATATCATGCTCCTTGGATTGATAAGATTCGTCAAAACCGTATGGGAGGATGGATTTTGGGATTTGGATTTCTGTGGACTGATTTAGTGGCTTATTTGGTGGGAATTTTGGGTGGGTTTTTGGTTGAAAAAAAATACTCAAAGATATAACCGCTGACAGGGTTTTTAGCCGCTATCAGGGTTTTGGACTCGCACTCCCTGACAGCGGTTAATGTGAATTATAATTTCCTACAAACAATCACAATCTTCTGATTTTGAGCATCCGTAGTGGCAAAAAGATACTCACTTCCGCCGTCCGATAATTTCAATTTATCCCGAATTTGTTGCACCGTCAACGGGAAATTTCTGATGGTAATATTGGCTTTATTCTCCCATAAATGCTTTGATATTTCTTTCTTATCTAACTTACAAACGGCAATAATTTTAAATGTTCTTCCTTGGAAATTTTCGACTAATTTTTCCGAAGTATAAAGATGACTATGCGGTGCAATCTTCTGTAAATCAAAGTGTTGTGCTACAAACCTAAATCCTCCTGTCTTCATGATGGCCGCATTTGGCTCGTATAAATATTGTTTGGGCGCACTTAATTTTATACTTGCATTTTTCTCTTGTAATTTGGTGAAAGATAGAGGTTTTGAATGCTGTTTTGTTAGATTGACAGCATTTAGAATTACCTCATTTAAATTGTTTTTACTTAAATGAAATAAAACTTCCTTGACTTCATTGTCCACCGCTACTACATACACCTGAGAAACATTTCCTAAATCCAAAATGGCTAAATCAATATCCAACATCGGGGAGGCTTTTAGGAGAATATTGTCTGTATATTCAAATAATAAATCCTTGATTGCTAAGATATTAGGTTCGCAATCTTGCAGTCGTACCACTTTGATTCCCGTATCATCCCGGCGATGTGGGTCGAGATAAATCCATGAATTTTGATTAGAATTAGATAGGAGTCTCGTAGATAATTTTTCCACTGAATTTCCTTCCACAAATTCTACACGTTTAATGCCTAATTGCTCAAAATTGTATTTTGTAATGTTCAGTAAATCAGTATTTTGTTCAAAATAAAGGGCTTTTTTGAAGTTTTTGCTCATGTACGCAACGTCTACGCCCATGCCGCCTGTGAGGTCGATTAGGGTTTCGCCAAATACTAAATTTTCTTTGAATTTTGCCGTAATTTCAGAAGAACATTGCTCGACAGAAAGCATTTTGGGAAAGATAACATTCTCATTTTCAAACCATTCTGGCAATTTTAACTTCGCTTTTTGACGAGCTTTTATTTGTAAAACTAAATCAGGAATATTGAGTTTGGGATATTTTTTAGCCTGTAAAAGTAAGGCTGTAATCTCAGCATTTTGATGATTTTTGACGAAGGTTCTTTCGGCTTCGGAGAGGGAATATTTATTTTCTGTTTCGATAAGATATTTAGTAAAAATGGAATACAGATTGAACCCGCAATGGAATTGGGATTTGACACGGATTATATTTCATTCTTCCAATCTATATTCCTTTCATTAGTCTTACAAATTTAACCCTTCTCCTCCACAAATCATTACAAAAGTTCCGTCAAACCTGCCATATAGGCCAAATTTGCCAATGCTTTTTCGTATTTGCTCTTCAACGATTCGACTTTTGTTCGCATTTCAATCAATTTACTTTCACGGGTATTAATCAAAAATAAGGTACTTTCGCCGATATCAAATTTGCGTTGTTCTGCCCGAACCAAAATCTCTTGGTTTCGAGTGGCATCTTCTTGAACTTTTAATTGTTTCTCATAGTTCCGAACGTCATTATAGGCTGCATAAACATCATTTAAAATTTCACGACGAGTTAAATTGAGTTCAAAACCCGTTGACTGTTGCTTGATTCTGATTTGTTGAAGTTTACCCCGTTCTTTTCTCAAGAATAAAGGCATGGCAAATTCAAAGCCTAATTTATGATTATCTAACGAAAAAGAGTTCTTGTTATCGTAAATTGGCTTGTTCGCAAAACCATCCGCAATGAAATTAAAATTGGCATTAAAAACAGGCTTTAACATTTCTTTTCTAAACCGTTCTTCTATCTGCAATTGGTCAATTTTAACATTAATTTTTTGAATTTCAGGGTGTTGTAATTTTGCTTGATTGACTAATGCTAATAAAGTAGTCTCGTCAATTCGGCGAATTCCTGCTATTGGCGGCGATGCATCTTCGGGTAATTCAAGCGGAATTTCATTGGTCGACCACAGATAATTGGACAATGCCAAACGATTATTTTGCAGGTCAATATTGGCTTGTTGTAGCGCTACTTCACGGTCTTGCAAAGTGATTTTTGCTTCAACTGAATCAATCGTTGCCTGTTCGCCCACTCTTGCACGCTCACGAGTAGCGATAAAGCGCTTGTCTGCCAGGTCGTATCCTTCTCGAATTAATTGTAATTGTTGGTACGAAAACCACCAATCCCAATAGCTTTTAGCAGCATAATAAATGGTAGAATTTATCAATTTTTGGCGTTCAGCTTCGGCATAATTTCTGCCCAATTTTGCTTGTTTTAAGGTGTTGCGTCGGGCATCAATCACTAATCCTTGTCCGATTGGAACGCTCAAACCTACCACAATTAATTCAGGAGATTCTTCTGGCAATAAATATTTACCCGTATTTCTTTCGTATCCTAATTTGAAATCCACGCCCGACCAAGTGGGAATTTTCAAGATATTATCCCAACGATTGTAATAATCAGCTCCTTTGAAAACTTTTCGGTCGAAATAGGAGGTGAGTTTTGGGTCAAAAGCTCCTCTGGCTTGCATAATTTCCGCCTCGGCATCCCGTGGAAAAAGATTTGCTTGCTTGACTGTTGGATGATTTTTGAGGACTAAATTCTTGAAATCTTCGTAGCCAAAAGTGGTTTGGGCAGTGGTGGAAATAGTGGATGTTATCAATAAAAATAAAGCCTTTATTGATAATCCTTTTATTGCATACTTTTTTGTAAATCGACTCATTATGAAGTGTTTATGTTTTGTTTCAACTGGTAAGCGACTGACTTACGCTTACTGCTAACCAAAAACTGTCTACCGAAAACTATTTTTCTTTCAAAACCGCCTTTGGTTCTTTCTTCAAAGTAGGAGGAAAAGCATTGAGTTGTCGCCAGATTTCGTACCAAACTGGCACATCTTCGAGCATTACCCAACCCACCACGCCCGAACCCATGCGCAGTTGTTTGGGCCAAACTTGCTCGCCTTTTTTTATTTTTGGTGTAATTAAAAGTCGGTATTCGCCTTTGCCATTATCTACTCGGTCAATCACTTTCACGATTCCCCCAAAAGTACCCACGGAGGTAGAAGGCCAACCCGAAAAAACCAGTGAAGGCCAACCTTCAAACTGCATTCTAACTTCACGGCCAGGCTCAATCAGAGGCACATCCATGGCTCTCACGGTCATTTCAACGGCCATTTCGGGAGCGAAAGGTTGTAAAGTTGCAATAGATTCACCTTCTTTAATAGTCTCACCCAAACCCATTTTTAAAGCTTTTACGATGTATCCTTCTTGGGGCGCTCTCACAAAATATTGCCCTCGGCGAATGTCCACATTGGTGATTTTATTTTGTAATTGCGATAATTCATATTCACCCGCCGCCAACGAAGAAAACGCTGAACTTCGGTCAGATTGTGCCTTTGCAATTTTCTCGGCATATTCCGCATCAATCGAACTTAACTCAATTTTTGCGTTAATTAATTCCTGTCTCGAAATCGCCAATTTATTCTGATTGGAAACTAATTTTGCCCTCACTTCTTGCAATTTTAATCTTCTCGATTCCACTTCACTTAAGGACACTAATCCGCCATTATTGTATTGGTCTTCGCCTCGGTCATTACGAGTTTTGGCAATATTTACTTGCACCTGTTCCGCCAAAACATCGGTGCTATCTGCTGTTACTTTGGCGTACCCTTGCTTTACTTTATTCCGAGCTTTTTGAAGACTAAATTTATTGTTTTCTTGCAAAGCAACTATTTGATTATCAAGTGATTGAATCTTTAATTGATAGCTTTTGATGGCATCTTGTTTGGCTAATAATTGTTCCTGTAAACGCTGTGGATATCTTGGGTCGAAATACTCATCTTTCATCTCAGAAATAACCATTAACGTATCGCCTTTCTTCACCAAATCACCTTCACGCACGAGCCATTTTTCAATTTTCCCCGAAATAATATTTTGAATATTTTGGGGTCTATCTTTGGGCGTTAGGGCGGAAACTTCACCTTTGCCATTTACATTTTGTTGCCAAGGCAGAAATAAAGTTGCCAATAAAACAATGAGAATTACCAATAACCACCGAGTCAAAATCACGGCAGAACGGGGCGTATGTAAGGTTTTTAGTGAGTGTAAATCAAAATTTTCATTGATTTGCTTGGCTACACTTCTATTAGATATGTTTAGCATAATTTTGATGTTCGGTTTTCGATGTTTGATGTTCGGTTTTCGTTATTCGATGTGAGACTTTCGTAATTCGAATTACGAAAATCGAAGAACGAAAATTAATCCATAACCTCTTGAAAATCAGGATTTTTGATTAATTCTTTATAATTTCCATCCAACACAATTACGCCTTCGTTCAACACAATTACACGGTCGCAGGCAGCCATAATCATCGGGTCGTTTGAGATAGTGAGAAGAGTCCAGGGGTTTGATTTATCGGTTAAAAAAGCAATCGCACTCATGCGTTCTGACCTGTGTAATTCTTGGTAAATATCATTAATCATCAGCAATTTAGGTTTTTCAACTACGCAACGAGCCACCGAAATTTTGGCGACAAAACTCTCCGAGAAGCGCTTGCCACCCGCAATCATTTGAGTTCCCATTCCTTCGTCAAGTTCAGCAATATTTTCGTTCATGCGAAGATTTTTTAAGGCCCATTGAACGTCGGCAAGCGAAATTCCTGCCCTCCCCATTACGATATTATCCAGCATTGTTCCGTCAAAAATCAAATCTGTTGCCAAGCTTCTTTCAATCGCATCTCGGATTGAATCTAACTGTATATCCTTGATTGATAAATTGTTATAAGAAATTGAACCTTCAAAATCAGTAAATATTGCCGATAAAATTTTCAATAAAGTTTCTTTTCCTGAGCCATTTGTTCCCGTAATGCAAACACTTTCATTGGGTTTTATCTCAAGACTTACATTATTCAAAACCTTCTTATTCCCATCGGCATATCGATAGCTCAAATTCTGAATTTTGATGTCCAATCCATGATTCTCTTCGTGAAAATTAACGGCTAAACCTGTTTGTCTTTCGAGTGGTAAATCCGTAACGTGACCCATTTTTTCAATCGCCGTCAATAAGTCAAAGACTGTTTCAGTACCAGAAATAAGTTTTTCTACGGAATTGACCACCAAGACAATAATAATTTCGGAAGCCACAAATTGTCCCAAAGAGATTTGACGGTCAATAACCAAGCTTGTTCCTAAAATCAACAATAAACCCGTGATAAAAGCCTTGAAAAAGACGGCATTTCCGTAGAGATTTACCAAAACTTTATAATGTCTGGCTCGGTATTTTAAGTAATTATTCACCAAATAATCCATTTTTTGCATGGGCATATTGGTCGAACCTGCTGACTTGAAAGCGTATAAAGTTCGGGCAATATCTTCCAACCATTGGGCAACTTTATATTTGTATTTTGATTCCGACAAACTCGTTTCCATGCCTCTTGGAGCATTATAATATATCACAATGGTTACGATTGTGACGGTGATAAAGCCGAATGCAATGAAATAAGGGTGATAAAGTGATAATAAAAGTACCCCAAAAAGGATTTGAATAACTGCCGCAGTCATATCAATCAACACCTTTGGCAGTGCCTTCTGAATATTAACAATATCGAAAAAACGGTTCATTAATTCGGGGGCATACGAACCTAAAAGTGCTTCGGATTTCACCCGTGGAATCCTATACGTAAACTCAAAAGCCGCTTTCGTAAAAACCCTTCGTTGTAATACCTCCACCAAAGTCAATTGATAGATCTGCATGATACCCGAAATGATCACGCCCATAATTACTACGCCAATCAGAACATAGACCGAACTAAACGCCAAACCACCCGATACTAAACCAATAATTGCTTGAATACCAAGTGGTAAGGATAAACTGATGATACCAATAACGATGGCATAAATATAAATATAGCCAATATCTTTGCGTTCAGGGCGAAGCATTCTGAAAAGTCGCTTCAAAGGACTTAAATGTTCGGGTTCGTTACTTACGTTAATATTTTCGAGTGGATATACGGTCAGAAATCTAATTTTACCATTCTGAGAAGTATCAGAATGATGGGAAATTACTTGAGGATTAAAATCAGTATTTTCTGAAATTTCTTCAGCATAATTACCCTCATTTACTTGATAAAAGAAAGGTTTTTTATCCTTGAGTTGATGTCCAGCAACGATGACGTTTTCACCCTCAAAAAATAGAATGGGATGTTCAATATTTTTGAGTAATTGCGGGAATTTTTCTTTTGAGATATACTTTTCGACAAGGAGAAAATTTTGTTTTCGGGCAGTTTGAATTAAATCACTAATAAACATATTGAGTTCTCCAGAGGTGTATTTTTTTGCGTCTGAAAAGGCAGTATGTTGCGTGAAATTATCAATTTTACTTCCGTAAAACTCGGTTAGTTTCTTGACAATAAGGCTTAACTGAGTGAATTGCATATATTAGGGGATAAATAATTAAAGAAAATTTACGCTAAGGTAACACTTAAAAAGATATTCTGGTTTGTATGGATATATTAGAAAATTATTAGAATTATTTTTCGTATAATTCACAGTAGAACTATGAATATTTAATGATTTCAAATTAATACTCTCAAAGTTTGTGCGTAATTTTATACGCTCATACTTACCTGCCTAAATACTTCAATCCAGAAACAGAACAATTCAAATGCTTCAAAGACTTTTATTAAACTTTACAGTATCCTTTTTTTTGCTTTATACCTCTGATTCACAGGCTTTTAGTGGTAAATCTGTGGACTCTATTTCGGTGAAAAATATTATTCAAAGAGCTATTGAAGCTGCCCCAGCACACGATAAATCTTATGCAAATTATACGGCAGAAACCTTTATTCAGAATTCGGGTAAGTGGACGAGAGTGCCAAATATCTGGAAATCTCTTTTGGTAAACGAGGGAATTGAAGAAGGGCTAACTTATCAATCAGAATCTTTTGCAAAATTTTCGGTTAATAATTCAAATGAATACCAGTTTGATTACCAGGCGATTAGAAATAATTATCATGCCGAAGTACGTCCCGATAAATTAGTAAACCCCAACTTTTATAAGTCCATTTTAGGCACTGGTGCCATTTCTCCCCTTTCCCCAAAAGCATTTAATTATTATGAATTTGTGTTAACCAATACGGTTGAGTTGCAAGGGGTGAAAATTTATCAAATCAGGGTAATTTCTAAAAATAATAATGATGAAAAAGTTTTCAATGGAACTATTTCATTAACGGCTGATGATTATTCAATTCAACAAATAAATCTTTCGATAAGGAATTATGCCATTGATTATCAAATAGTTATTGATTTTGGGGCGCATTTTAATCAATGGTTACCCGAAAAATTTAATATCAAAACATCTGGAAGTTTAATGGGTTTTGATGGTGGGTATCAATATCTCGCTAAGGTTTGGAATTATCAAACCATCAAGCCAGAAGAGTCTACAAAACTCGTACGTCCTGCTGAAAGTGAGTTTTATGAAATTATCAATGTACAAGAACGAAACTTTGAAGTACAACAATTCAAGCAAGTGATGTCGGCTTTGGGAACAAACCTCAGAAATCAGTGGAGTGATGCCAATATTGCTTCGGGTTTAAAGCGTTATGACAAAATAAATGTCTTATCGGTGGCCGATGAACGAGTAACTAATTATTGGAATGAAGTAAAACAATCATCTGATTTTCAAATATTTACGCCAGATTTACCCATTTCAGGAAAGAATAAAAATACCCTTCCTTCTCAACCCGATGAATTCTCAACGTACCGACAAGCCAATCAGAAATTTGGGGTTGGAAGCATTCTTTTTAGTCGGTCGTATTTTTGGGGAAGTACCGAAAGAGGGTATTATCCGTACGAAATTTATTACAAAGCTCCCCTTTTAGATTTCAATTATAATACCGTTGAAGGCTACGTTTTCAATACGGGAACGATATTTAGGTACCGCAAAAATCGGTATGATTGGTGGGAAATTGACCCAACTTGGCGCTATTCCTTAACGCAAAAGCGTTCAATGGGCATGGTGAAAATACGTTGGAAAACGCAGAAGGAGGATTTTAGCATTTCGGGTGGAAAATTTGTTTCGCAATACAACGTAGATACACCAATTGCCTTCGATTTGAACTCGCTTTCAACCTTATTGTTGAAAAAGAATTACGTTAAAATTTACGAAAAAGATTTTATCAATATCAGTTTCAACGACCGTTTTTCAAATACTTTTGGTATAAAAACTTCCTTAGAATGGGCAAGAAGATATCCCTTGCAAAATACTATCGACCATTCTTGGGTTGACTTTGGGAACGCTGACTATATCCCTAATTTCCCTAAAAATCAAGAAATTGGCGCTACTGAATTTAAAACGAATGATGCTTTTATTGCCAGTTTTCAAATCAATTACCGACCATTTTTGAAAAAACAATATCGGAATAATATTCGCTCGGTTGATTTTGCTTCATCGCCCTTGATTACGTTCAAATATCGGGGAGCAATTCCAAATGTATTTGGTTCTCAAATGGATTTCCATACGATTGAACTGGGAATTACGCACAATTTTCCGCTGAGTATAAACACCAACTTCAACTACATTGCTCAAGTAGGAACTTTTATTAGTGCCAATAATATGACCTTTGCCGATTTCAAGCATTTTAATGGAAATAATAACATGGTTTCCATTGGTGATGCTCTCACAACGCATCGCTTGGTTGGTTTTTACGATAATTATGTTTGGGGAGTGAGTAAGAAATTGATTGACCAATACTTTTATTCCACCAATGGTTCGTACATTGACATTATGACAATGGTGGGCTTGCGGAAATTTGCTTTAACGCAATTACTTCCCATCAGACGATTGGGTATCAGAGAAGAGTTTTTTGCTAATTATTTATACACCGCAAAAAACAACGTTCACAACATAGAATTTGGTTATGGAATTGACGGAATTGCTCGAATTTTGCGAGTAGAGGCAGTTTTTAATTATAATAATCTTGGAATTCCAAAGGCAAATAATGGTTTGGTAAATACCCAATTTGCCATTCGTTTGGCCTTGAATTCAAGGGTGCGTGGAGGGGTTACGCCTGAATGGTGAGGTTAATATTTAAACATTTCTCATAAGGTTTTGCATACTTGTTCGCAAGCAACCATCACGAGCTTTCTTTTTAGTTGAACGCAGCATGAGTGAATCGCCCAAAACTTCCATTTCAACTTCATCTGTAATGCCACAAGTTATTAACATCGTTTTAGGAATCAATACGCCGTTTGAATTCCCAATTTTTCTGAGTGTTTGTATCATTTTTAATATTGACTGATGTTGAAACAAATGTAAAAACTTTTGTGGTAAATTTGTAGATATTTGATTCTTTTTTCAAATAAAGTAAAAAATTATATTAATATTTTTTTACTTTTATAAAATAAATTAACTAACTGATAAACAAACGATTAGAAATTAAAATCTGACAATATAATGGCAAAATATAATCTTACCGTAAACGGAAAAAAATACAATGTTGACGCTGATTCGGACACACCGCTTTTGTGGGTAATTCGTGACTACGTTGGTTTGAAAGGTACAAAATTTGGTTGTGGAATGGCGCTTTGTGGCGCTTGTACCGTACATCTCGACGGTCAGCCGATTCGGTCGTGTTCAACGCCCATTTCAATGTTGAAATCAACCAACAAAATTACAACGATAGAAGGAATTTCTGCCAATACCGATCATGCCGTTCAAAAAGCTTGGATTGAAGCACAAGTTCCTCAGTGTGGCTATTGTCAATCAGGACAAATTATGTCGGCGGTGGCATTATTGAAAGAAAAATCAAGTCCAACGGATGAAGATATTGATACAGCAATGTCGGGTAATATTTGTCGTTGTGGCACGTATCCACGCATTCGCCAAGCCATTCATCGGGCTTCGGAAATAATGAAAGAAGGGGGGGATTCTACTGGGAAATAGCGTGAATAACATCCCAAATATAACTCAAATAATAAAAATTGAGCCTTTCAAAATTACTTGTCTTTGGAATACAGGGGAAGTGATTTTGAGGAAGAGTTTAAAATCTCCAGCTATTTAGATATTTTTTATCAGCTCAAAAATTTTAATACCTTTAAGTATGCCTCAGTAAATGAAGAAGGAACTTTGCATTGGGTTAATTTACCTTTTAAAACAACTTTTTTAGGCAAAGAAATAGAAACGCCCTTCGACCTTGACCCCGTTGTTTTATACGAAAAGAGCCATTCTATTAGAGAATATAAATTAGTGATGGCGGAGGAATTCGCTTAAATAATTAAAAAAAATGACACAAAATAACTCACGCAGAGACTTCATAAAAGCCAGTTCAATCTTGGCTATCGGTTTTTCATTGCCTTCATTCGGTAATTCAAAAACCATTGTACATAAAATTGATACGACCAACGCCAACGCTTTGGGGCTTGAATTAAACCCGTACATTCTGATAAATGATGCGGGGAAAATTACGCTTTTGAATGCTCGTCCCGACATGGGCCAGGGTACTTATCAGGCGCTACCAATGCTTTTGGCGGAGGAATTGGAAGTAAGCTTCGACCAAGTAGAAATCCGAAATACGGATGGACAAGGCAAATACGGTTCGCAACAATCGGGTGGTTCCTCGTCTGTGAATTCTCGTTGGATTCCCATGCGTACTGCGGGAGCAGCCGTGCGAGAAATGTTGATTTCGGCAGCCGCTACCAAATGGCAAGTGCCGGTGAATGAATGTTTTGCCGAAAATGCAAAGGTTATTCATAAACCAACCAATAAAGCCTTTACTTACGGTGAATTAGTGGCGGAGGCTTCAAAATTAGAAGTTCCCAAAACGCCTAAACTCAAAGATCCAAAGGATTTCAAACTTTTAGGAAAATCAGTGCCACGTCCAGAAATTCCTTCCAAAGTAAACGGAAGTGCTGTTTTTGGGATTGATGGAGATGTCCCTGGAATGTTATACGCCAGCATCGAGCATTCCCCAACGATTCACGGAAAAGTGTTGAGCTATGACGGAGCGGATGCAATGAAAGTAAAAGGCGTAAAATTTGTGTTAAAAACCGAGCGAAAAATGCCTCACAAAACCGTTGAGGCAGTAGCAGTAGTAGCGGATAATTATTGGGCAGCCCTCAAGGGTCGGAAAGCCTTGAAAATAAAATGGGATGCCGAAGGTTCGGATAAAATATCCACCGATGCGTATTATGCTGATTTACAAAAATTGGCAAAAACCAAAGGCGAAATTTATAAAGATAATACTATAGGCGATTTTACCAAAGAATTTGCGGGCGCAACCCAAAAAGTAGAAGGCTATTATCAAACGCCATTTGCGGCTCACGCTGCCTTAGAACCACAAAATGCTACCGTTTGGGTGAAAGGTGATAAAGTAGAATTGTGGGCACCCGTACAAGCACCCGATGGTGTGATGCAGGAAGTGGCACAATACCTAAAAATCAAGCCCGAAAACATAAAAGTAAATGTGCCGTTTATGGGCGGTTCGTTTGGACGAAAAGCCTATTATGACTACGTGATGGAGGCTGTGCATATTTCAAAACAAGTAAATGCGCCAATAAAAGTTATCTGGACACGTGAGGACGATACTATGCAAGGACCTTTCCGTCCAGGAATGGTATCGGTGATGGAAGGGGGCTTGGATGATAAGGGTGCAGTGGTTGCGCATAATCACAAAATTGTGGGTAGTTCGATTGAACACCAAGTTTTCAAAAATCCGCTGAAAAATGCTCCTGATTCGTGGGCTCCCGAAACGGCAAATATGGAAGATAGCCCCTATAATTTTGGCAGTCGGACGATGAGTTTTCATTTGGCCGAAACCGATATTCCGATTTTATGGTGGCGTTCGGTTTATTCTTCGACTACGGCTTTCGGGCAAGAAAGTTTTATGGACGAATTGGCACACGCTGCCAAAACGGATCCATTGGCTTTCCGTTTGGATATGTTGGCGGATGCTCCAAGATTCAGTAGAGTATTGCAAACTTTAGCCAAGAAATCAAATTATCATCATAAATTGCCTGAAAATCAAGCCATTGGCATTGCCGTTACCCGTTCTTTTGGGTCGATTGTGGCTCATGCCGTAACGATTTCAAAACAAGGAAAAGGCGTGAAAATTGAGAAAGTCGTGTCGGTAATTGACTGCGGAATGACCGTGAACCCCAATAATGTTATCGCCCAAACCGAAGGAAATATTGTGATGGGATTAACGGCGGCCATTAAAAATGATATTACTTTCAAAGAAGGAATGGTAGAACAAAGTAATTTTCATCAGTACAATGTCATGAGAATCAACGAGATGCCAAAAACGGAAGTGCATATCATCGAAAATCAAGAAGCCCCAAGTGGTGTTGGCGAGCCTGGACTTCCACCAATTGCGCCTGCTTTGTGTAATGCAATTTTTAATTTGACGGGAAAAAGAATTCGGACTTTGCCTTTTGATATTGATAATATTGTTTAAGAAATGTCTATTTACTGATGGCATGACTCAAAGTCATGCCATCAGTTTTTAAGCGATTTTATGCGAAAATTATTCGTGAAAATCGCTTTTTTATTTCCAAATATTTATTTAGAAGTAAATTTTTAAAATAATAAAAATGCAATAATTATTTGATTATTAAGCATTTATTATTGGAAATGGGGTGGCTTATCCAAAAATGAAGAGTTAGAAAAGACTATTTGTGATGCTTGTTTTTTAGAAATATTTTGAAAATTATGACTGAAAAGGTGGAAGTAAATTTACAAGTGGATGATTCAAATTCCGACAATTTATTCGGCTTCGGCGTCTTCAAATTCATCTTCATGATTTTGGGCTTTTATATCTTTATCTAATGAATCTCGTAAAAAAGTCATGAAAGATTTTACCTCAATTAATCGGTCAATCACACCCTGATTGACATTTTTTTTCTTCCTTTTATTGTCCAACGCTTTTTTTGCTCCGTCAATCGTATGTCCTTGATCATCAACTAATTCCACAATTTCTTGAAGATGTTTAATGTCGTCTGGGGTATATTTTCTATCACCCGAACGGTCACGCTTGGGCGATAAAGTGGGGAATTGTTCTTCCCAAAAACGGAGCTTAGAAATGTTCATTTCAAACATCTGTGCAACTTCCGAAATTGAATAATAGCGCTTGGTTAGTTCCATGAATTTAAAACACGAGTAAGGAAACGTGTTAAAGCAATTAATATGTTTTCATCAACCTGTCAGGTATCAAAGACAATTTTATGTAAATTTGCGGACTTTTAACCGTAAAATCGAATAATTTACAAGTTAAAAAACAAATCATTAATTCGGAAATATTTAACGGTTATTCGTTATTCCTTATCAGTTGTTTGTTAATATTTTCATTATCAATAACTTATACGGAAAGCTAATTTCTTGAAAAATTAAATCCAGAATCAAAAATCGTAAATCCGAAATCAACATGACTTCCAGACAAATACGTCAGCAATTTTTAGATTTTTTCGCTTCAAAAGGACACTTAATTGTGCCCTCTGCACCACTCGTTGCCAAAAACGACCCAACCTTGATGTTTAATAATTCGGGGATGGCTCAATTCAAGGATTTTTTCTTGGGCAACGGTACGCCACCTTCAAAACGCATTGCTGATACCCAAAAATGTTTGAGGGTTTCTGGTAAACACAACGATTTGGAAGACGTAGGATTTGATACCTATCACCACACAATGTTTGAGATGTTGGGCAACTGGTCCTTTGGCGATTATTTCAAAAAAGAGGCTTTGGCGTGGTCGTGGGAGCTTTTGACGGAAGTTTATAAATTACCGAAAGACAGAATTTACGTATCCGTTTTTCAAGGAGATGAAAAAGATGGCGTGCCTTTCGACCAAGAAGCTTGGGATATTTGGAAGTCAATGTTGGGCGAAGACCGTATTATTTTAGGCAATAAAAAAGATAATTTCTGGGAAATGGGCGAGACTGGCCCTTGTGGACCTTGCTCAGAAATCCACATAGATTTAAGGGATGCGGATGAATTAGCTAAAATTTCGGGTAAAGATTTAGTGAACAATGACCACCCGCAAGTGGTTGAAATTTGGAATAATGTTTTCATGCAATTTGAGCGTATGGCAGACGGTTCATTAGTGCCTTTGCCTTCAAAACATGTGGATACGGGGATGGGTTTTGAGCGTCTTTGTATGGCGATTCAAGGTAAACAGTCGAATTATGATACGGACGTTTTTTCAAATACCATCAAATTTATTGGCGATAAAGCGGGTAAAATCTATGGAGAAGAAAAGTGGGCGGACATTGCGTTACGAGTAATTTCTGACCATATTCGTGCCATTGCTTTTGCTATTGCAGATGGACAATTACCGTCAAATAACAAGGCTGGTTACGTAATTAGACGTATTCTTCGCCGTGCAGTTCGTTATGGATATACTTATTTGGGTTTCCGTGAGCCGTTTATGAATACCATTATTCCGTTATTGGCAGAACAATTCGATGGCGTTTTTCCAGAATTAAAAGCACAACAAGATTTCATCCAACGGGTAATTTTGGAAGAAGAAAATTCATTTTTGAGAACTTTAGAAACAGGTTTGAAACGTTTGGATGATATCATTAAAGAAACGCCTAAAAATGGTATAATTGACGGAAATGTAGTTTTTGAATTATCAGATACTTTCGGTTTTCCTTCTGATTTAACTGCTTTAATTGCTCGTGAAAATGGACTTTCGATTGATGAAGAAGGTTTTAAAACGGCTTTACAAGCTCAGAAAGACCGTTCTCGTAAAGATTCAACCAAAGAAGCTACTGATTGGGTAATTGTGTCGGATGAAGATTTCGACTTTGAATTTGTGGGTTATGACGAAATAGAAACACAATCAAAAATTACTAAATATCGTAAAGTGAAAACCAAAACTGGCGAAGAGTATCACATCGTTTTGGATAAAACTCCTTTCTACGCTGAAATGGGTGGACAGGTTGGAGATAGTGGAGCTTTGGTAGTAGGTAATGGACAGTCAATTAATATTGCTGATACGAAGAAAGAGAATGATTTATTTATTCATATTTCTACCGATAAAAAGGTGGGTGAAATTCTTTCAAATATTGATGTAGGAAATATTGTAACTGCCAAAATTGATACTAAAAGAAGACAAAGAATTACGCAAAATCATACTGCTACGCACTTAATGTTGTCAGCGATGCGTCAGGTTTTGGGTTCGCATATTTCTCAAAAGGGTTCATTCCAAAACGAAGAAGTTACACGTTTTGACTTTGCTCATTTCTCGAAAGTTACGGATGAAGAATTAGCAAAAATTGAGGAAATCGTTAATCATAAAATTCGTGAAAATATCAAATTAAATGAAAAACGAAATGTTCCAATTCAAGAAGCGGTAGCATGGGGTGCAACGGCAACTTTTGGTGAAAAATACGGTGATTTTGTAAGAGTAATTACGTTTGACCCTACATTTTCGGTTGAACTTTGTGGCGGTACACACGTACCCGCAACGGGCGAAATCGGTATGTTTAAATTCGTAGCTGAAAGTTCAGTTTCTGCGGGTGTACGTCGTGTGGAGGCCTATACGGGTGAAAAGGCGATGTCAGAAATCAATAAGCAATTAGCCATTATTGAAGAATTGAAAGAGCTTTTCAAAGGACAAAATGACCTCGTGAAAGCCGTGAAAGCTTTACAGGAAGAGCGTAATTCATTCTCGAAAAAAATAGAAATTTTCGAGAATGAAAAACTCCAAGAAGTCAAAGAAAGATTGTACGCCAAAATTATTTCCGTGGGTGATATCAACATGATTGCGGAAGTAGTGGAAGTTCCCTCTGCCGATGCTTTGAAGCAATTAGCATACGAATTAAAAGCAAAAATTGGCGATTTATATTGCGTTTTGGGAGCAGAAGTAAACGGAAAACCACAATTGGCAGTAATGATTGCGGAGAATTTAGTAGCATCCAAAAACCTAAATGCAGGACAAATTATCAAAGAAATTGCCAAAGAAATCAAAGGTGGAGGCGGTGGTCAGCCGTTCTTTGCTACGGCAGGTGGAAATGATGTTTTGGGGCTTAAAAGTGCGATTGAGAAAGGGAAAAGTTTTGTTGCGTAGAGGTTTGAAATGACAGAATGATTTTTTAATTTTAAGTGTTTATGAAAGAGACCATATTGAAATATTTTCAAGAAATAAAAGCGAATATTGAGAAAGATCTTGATAAAGCCGTTAAAGTGAGTGCAAGTCAATCAGAAATTGATAGACTCTTGGACAACTGGACAGAAATCAATAACTTAATTTTAAACTTATTGAAGTCAAACTAATAAATTTTAAAATCATGACTATAACATTTAATTTTCAGGAACATTTTGAAAAATTGAGACAAGCACCTGATAGGCTTTCAGAAAGTTATGTCGAAAGGGATTGGTTTGTTTATTATGATTCCCTTTCAAAAGATGAGCAAAAAGAATTTAAAGTAGCATTTGATAGTTATTTGCATGGAAAGAATAAATTATATTCTGAACAAATAGCAATCGGAAAACAAATGATGAAAGATGCTGGAATTCCGATTTCATAATTATCCATTTTATTGCAAAAAAGCCCTAAAAACGAAACTTTTTAGGGCTTTTTACTTGTTGTTTTCTTAGATGAAAATTTATATTCTGCATATTGTAAAAATTATTTCATTATCATTGATTTTAATATTAATGAGTTTTGGAATGGTGTTATACGCTTTTTATGATTATTCAAAATCTATTGTACCTTTAGAAGAACCTCAGTTTTATTGTGGAGTAGTTGATATGAAAAGCAATCCAACTGCTTACACACCAGAACTGGCACAAGGAGAGGCAATATTTAAAAATAACTGTTCAACTTGTCATGCTGCAACAGACGAAGTTGTAGTTGGGCCAGGGTTGAAAGGAATTGTAAAAAGAAGACCAATTGAGTGGATTGTTAAATGGGTTCATAATCCTCAAAAAGTCATAAAAAGTGGAGACAAATATGCCTTAGATTTATACAAAAAATTCAATTATACTGAAATGACACCTTACCCAAATTTGAAAAGGGAAGAAATTATGGCCATCATGGCTTATTTAGACAATCAATAAATTTTTTGAAAAAAAATCTCCCAATACATCCAGAAATAACCCAACAAGCTATCCAAAAAATGAACGATTTGGGTAGTCAAGCCAAGCCGTTTTTCTTCGTAATTGATTATGAAATGAAACAGCCCATTGTTTTGACTTTAGAGGAGGTTGAACAAGCAAATATCTTCTATAAAATTAACGATAAAACGAATTTTTCTTTTGGGAAATCTCCTTATGAAAAACCGCTTTATTTAGAAAAATATCCAATTAGTTTTCAAGAATATTTAAAGTCATTTGATTTTGTAAAACAGGCAATGCTGCGTGGCGATAGTTTTTTGACGAATTTAACGAAGCCGACTCCCATCAAAATTAATTTGTCGTTGCAAGAGATTTTCCAACGTAGTCGGGCAAAATATCAGTTATATTTCAAAGATAAATTTGTGCTGTTCTCTCCCGAAATATTTGTCAAAATTGAAAATGGAATCATCTCCTCCCATCCGATGAAAGGCACTATTTCAGCCGATATTCCTGATGCTGAAGCGGTGATTTTGAACGATAAAAAAGAATTTGCTGAACATACCACCATCGTTGATTTAATTCGTAATGATATTAGCATGATTTCGGAAAAAGTATGGGTTGAAAAATTTAGGTATATCAGTAGAATTCATTCGCACGATGGAGATTTATTGCAAGTAAGTTCCGAAATTTGCGGAAAACTTCCAGCGGATTATCAAGCCCAAATTGGAACACTTTTGTTTAAATTATTACCCGCAGGTTCAATCTGTGGAGCGCCCAAACCGCAAACTTTAGCAATTATAAAAGAAGCCGAAAATTACGATAGGGGCTATTATACGGGTGTTTTTGGGATATTCGATGGAAAAGATTTAGATAGTTCCGTGATGATTCGCTTTATCGAAAAACAAGAAGATGGAAGGTTGACTTTTAAAAGTGGTGGTGGAATAACGGTATTTTCGGACGCAAAATCTGAATATCAAGAAATGATTGATAAAATATATTTGCCTATTTAACTTTTGTACCACAGACTTTAGTCTGTGTTTGTGTACAGACTAAAGTCTGTGGTACTAATTATGTGGAAAAAAGAAATACATAAACTCCTAAAAATCAATCAAATACCTTTTGAAATTAATCATTCGGTATCTGTTTTTGAAACTATTTTTCTTCCTCAATCTTCTTTTTATTTACACCTAATTGATCTCCAATCTTTCCAACAAAATCAGCTCTCTGTATCTTATTTTCAAACTATTTCCGATAAATTAAATGCTCAAAATCAACGAATAATCCATCTTTGGGAAGACGTTTATTTAAGTAAAACAGTACTGGTAGAATCTCGAATTTTGGCAATCTTAGGCTCATTTACACGCCTACACGCAAGGCATTGTTTTATTGAAAGAATTGACAAGCATACGACAGGTAATTTCTTAGAAATCAATCACTTACAAGGTTCTGTGAAGGCTAAATTCAAGTATGGATTATACTTGAAACCGCAATATATTGAAAGGTTTATGAATAAATCGGAGTGGTTGATGGAGACACCAACCACACAATTTAACGGCAATAAGCTGCAAAAATTACTCATCGCCGTTGCTACTTTTAGCGGAGGTAGAACGATGAAAGTAGGAGAACGGGCAGGCACACGGTCGTATGAATTAATAAGATTTGCTTCCTTGAAAGGATATGTGGTTGTGGGAGGAATGGATAAATTATTGAAAGCCTTTTCGGAAGAGCATCAACCCGATGATATTATGTCCTATGCCGACCGTGATTGGTCGGATGGGCGAAGTTATGATAAATTGGGTTTTACGAAAAGAGAAAACTCAACACCACAGATTTTTTTTATAAACATCAATACTTTGGAAAGATTGCCTACCAATTGCCTCACTGACGATAAACATCTTGAAGTTTTCAATGCAGGAAGTATCAAATTCATTAAGTACGTCCAATCCTTTATTTAATCCTCTTAAAGTTCTAATTTTGTGTTACAGTGATTGGTGATTAGTCCGATATATCCACCAATTACTAATTACTAATAAGTAGGGGTTAGGATTTAGTTGTTAGGCAGTAGTATTGGAACTCGTTATTAATCAAGCTATTACAACATATTCAACCATAAACTAATTTTTAACGAATACTTAACTAAAACAAATGGAATATAATCATAAAGAAATAGAACAAAAATGGAGAGAGTTCTGGGAGAATAATAAAACTTTCAAAACGGAGATAAATCACTTAAAACCCAAATATTACGTCTTAGATATGTTCCCTTATCCATCTGGGGCTGGTTTGCACGTTGGGCATCCGCTTGGGTATATTGCCTCTGATATTATTGCTCGCTACAAGCGTTTGAAGGGTTTTAATGTTTTGCACCCAATGGGTTTTGACTCTTTTGGTTTACCTGCCGAACAGTACGCTATTCAAACGGGGCAACATCCTGCCATTACTACCGAAGAAAATATTACTACTTATATCCGTCAACTAAAACAAATTGGTTTTAGCTACGATTGGAGCAGAGAAGTGCGTACCTCGGACTCAAAATATTATCAATGGACGCAGTGGATTTTCATGCAATTGTTTAATCATTATTACGATAAGGATGCAAACAAGGCTTTGAAGATTGCTGATTTGGTGGAAAAATTCGTAATGTCAGGAAATAAATCGGTCAATGCGGTTTGTGATGAAGATACGCCAGTTTTCACTTCGGAGGAATGGAATGCAATGAGCGAATTTGACCAACAGTCAATGTTGTTGAAATATCGTTTGACTTATCCTGACGAATCGGTCGTGAACTGGTGTCCAGGTTTGAAAGCAGTTTTGGCAAATGATGAAATAAAAGATGGTGTTTCAGAAAGAGGCGGTTATCCCGTTGAACAACGAAAAATGAAGCAATGGGCCATGCGAATCACTGCCTACGCCGACCGTTTGATTGATGGATTGAACGAAGTAGATTGGTCTGATTCAATGAAAGACCAACAACGTAATTGGATTGGTAGAAGTACAGGAGCGAGTGTAAGATTTTCGATTGCGGATTTGGGATTGCGGATTGAGGAATTCTCGAAAATAAATCTGCAATCGAAAATCGAAAATCCAAAATCAATTGAGGTTTTCACCACAAGAGTTGATACCATTTACGGTGTTTCTTTCATGGTAATTGCCCCAGAATTGGAATCAGTGCCATTTTTGACTACACCAGAACAAAAAGAAGCTGTTGAAGAATACATAAAATGGGTCGCTTCTCGGAGTGAATTAGACCGTATGTCGGAAGTGAAAAAGGTTTCGGGGGTATTCACTGGAAGCTATGTGATTAATCCTTTCAATGACGAAAAAGTGCCGATTTATTTGGCTGATTACGTCTTGGCTGGTTACGGAACTGGTGCGGTGATGGGCGTTCCTTCGGGCGACCAACGTGACTGGAATTTTGCGACGCACTTCAATTTGCCAATTATTCCAATTCTTAATGCTCAAAAAGAGATGGATACCCAAGCTGATAATACCAAAGAAGGAAAATATATCAATTCTGGGATTATCAACGGCATGGAATACAAAGAAGCAACCAAAATTTTAACGACTTATTTGGAAGAAAAAGGCATCGGAAAAGGTAAGATTCAATACCGTTTGAGAAATGCTGTTTTCAGTCGCCAACGCTATTGGGGCGAGCCAGTTCCAGTGTATTTTAAGGACGGTTTACCTTATTTGATTGAAGAGTCAAAATTGCCATTAGAATTACCCGTAATTGATAAATATTTACCAACTGAAACGGGCGAACCACCTTTGGGACGTGCGGAAAACTGGAAATATAAAGGCGAATACGAATACGAACTTTCTACGATGCCAGGTTGGGCAGGTTCGTCTTGGTATTGGTATCGTTATATGGATGCTCAAAACGAGCAAGAATTTGCTTCGCAGGAGTCAATCAATTACTGGAAAGCTATTGATTTGTACATCGGTGGTTCTGAACACGCTACTGGACATTTATTGTACAGCCGTTTTTGGAATAAATTCTTGAAAGATTTAGGATTAGTACCAGAAGAAGAATTTGCTAAGAAATTGATTAATCAAGGCATGATTCAGGGACGGTCTAACTTTGTTTATCGAGTGAAATCTTCGGTAGGAGAGGGCAAAAATCCAATTTTTGTTTCTTATAATTTGAAAGACCAATACGAAACAACAGGGATTCATGTGGACGTAAATATTGTCAATAACGATATTTTGGATACCAATGCGTTCAAAAATTGGAGAGAAGATTTTGCCAATGCTGAGTTTATTTTGGAAGATGGAAAATACGTTTGCGGTGTGGAGGTTGAGAAAATGTCGAAATCGAAATACAACGTTGTCAATCCCGATATTTTAGTGGATAAAGTGGGTGCTGATACCTTGCGTTTGTACGAAATGTTCTTGGGGCCTTTGGAACAAGCAAAACCTTGGAATACCAACGGAATTGATGGTTCATTTAGATTTATCAAAAAAGTTTGGCGTTTATTTTACGATGATTTGGGTGCTTTTAAAGTAAAAGATGAAGTGCCAACGCCAGCAGAATTGAAGGTTTTACATACCGCTATCAAGAAAGTTGAGGAAGATTTAGAACGTTATTCGTTCAATACGGTTGTGTCGACGTTGATGATTTGTGTGAATGATTTAGGTTCGTTGAAATGTTCTAAAAAGGCAATTTTGCAAGAATTAGTCATTTTAATGTCGCCCTATACGCCACACATTGCCGAAGAATTATGGACATTATTGGGTAACGAAGCAGGAACAATTTCTTACGCTTCATTCCCAAAATTCAACCCAAACTATTTAATAGAAGCCAACTTTGAATATCCAATTTCAATTAATGGAAAAGTAAGAGCTAATATTTCATTCCCAACGGATGCACTTCCAGCGGATATTGAAGCGGGTGTTTTAGCCAATGAAATTGTTCAGAAATGGTTGGAAGGCAAAGCGCCTAAAAAGGTAATTGTTGTGCTTAAAAGAATTGTAAATGTGGTTCCTTGATGGGTTAGTAGTTTAAAACAAGCTTAACTGTTAATTTATCAGTCGATTATTGATTAGTTTACTTGACATTTAAAATT
>JBBAKY010000049.1:0-26655 GCA_040403295.1 Arcicella sp. | reverse complement strand
AAATATTTTTTATTGGAAGCCTCCGAAATGAAAACTACGTCGGGTCGATTAAAAGAAGTGGGTGAACCTTTTTGAAGCGGAAAACTGAAAAATTGAAAGAAATTACCTTCGGCATACCCAATTTTTTGTTCTCTGAAAGTGATATTTTTAGCTTCATTCATCACTACGCCTTGCGCAATGCCATCTTCAAAACGGCAAAAATCTTTTACTTCGGGAAAACGTTCTTTGGCTCTGCTTGCCCAGCCAGGTTCTACTTGTGGCCAACTTTCACCTTGCGCATTTTGGCAAAGCATTCGGTACATATTGGGCAAATTGCGATGAAATTGATTGACACTTTTCTCTAAACTAACGTATTCGAGAATGAGCAAAAATGCGGTGATTCCCATGGCTAAACCAGCAATGTTCACAAAGCCGTAAACCTTGTTTCGAGTAAGATTCCTGAGTGCGATTTTTAAATAATTACGTATCATGGCAAAATTGAGTTATTTTGTGAAGCTTGTCAATCGTATTTTAAAATATATAATTCATAAGCTATGCCAAAGTTTCAAGTATTTAATTTTCAGTTACTTATAAATAATTAAAAAATAAAGGTGTCCGAAAATGAACACTTTTTGTGCGGTTTTGAAATAATTTTCGCTACTAATTTACTCCGTTCGTAAACTCTTCACAGGATTTGCCATGGCTGCTTTGATAGATTGATAACTGACTGTCAGTAAAGCAATTACAATCGCCATGATGCCCGCCAAAGCAAAAATCCACCACGAAATGTCAACTTTATAGGCAAAGTTTTGTAGCCATTTAGTCATAGCCCAATAGGCGATGGGTGAAGCAATGGCAATTCCGAGAACAACCAACCGTAGAAAATCTTTTGAAAGCAATTGTACGATTTGCGTTACCGTGGCACCCAACACTTTACGAATACCGATTTCTTTGGTGCGTTGTTGCGTCGTGAAGGACACTAAACCGAATAATCCCATGCAGGAAATTAAAATGGCAATGCCCGTGGCGGTGTTTAATATTTGGGCAAAATGTTTTTCAGCATCGTAGAATTTGGCAACCGTTTCATCAAAAAAAGTCGGTTCAAATGATTGTCCTTCGGGATAAACTTCCTTGAATACTTTTTCTATTTTGACTAAAATACCTTTAAAGTCAGCGGCCGATTTATCCTTGCTCCGAATTTTTACGTTGATGCTGGTTTCGTATTTATTCTCGGACAATAAATACAATGGTTTGATGGCTTTATGCAAAGGTTGTAAGTGAAAATCAGCCACTACACCCACAATTGGTAGGTTTATATCGCCTTTTCCGCCTGAATAAATCAACATTTTACCTAAAGCTTGTTCGGGTTTTTTGAAGCCTAATAGTTTGGCGTAGGTTTCATTAATTACAAATTCTTTGGCAGAATCGCTGTTGGTAATATTCCTTCCCGCCAAGATTTTTAGCCCAAACATCGGAATGTAATTTTCATCTACCGACCTTCTATTTACATCTAATTTTATTTCTTTCTTTCCATCAAAATACGTTACTCGATTCATGGAAAAACCATTTTTTGCGGGAACATCTCCGAGGCTAACTATTTCAATGTCAGGTAATTGGCTTAATTTATTAAGTAAAACCTTCTTTTTGTCACTGGTCGTATCGTGCCAATCGGTATAAAAATGAACGATGGCATCTCGCTTAAATCCCAAATCTTTATTGACCATAAAATGGGTTTGAGTTGCTACGATTATGGTACCCAAAATAAAGACTTGCGAGGCAGTAAACTGAAAAGTAATCAGGGCTTTACGCAAAAATGCTGTGCGACTTTGACCATTTGAAACTTGGTTTTTTAGCGAGGCTACGGGTGTGTAAGCAGAAATAATCCAAGCGGGGTAAAGCCCAGAAAGGAGGCTTGTAACGAAGGTAATTGTGATTAAGAAAATGATAATTTTATAATCTAAAAAATTGAAAGTCAATTCTTTAGGTACAAAATCTTTGAAGGTCCAGAGGATTGGCTCAATGAATAAAACGGAAGCAAAAACGGCTACCGAAGTTAGCACAAATGTCTCACACATAAATTGTAAAATGAGGCTTTTTCGGCTACTTCCCAATACTTTGCGAACCCCAATTTCTTTCACTCGATTGATAGATTGAGCAGTGGCTAAATTGATAAAATTGATGGCGGCGATCAACAATAAAAATAGGGCAATTCCGATGAGTGCATAGAGCGTAGGCAAATGCACTTGACGAGAAAAATTATCCCCAATTTCGGGATTGTAGTGCATATCCGATAAGGGCTGTAATGTGAGTGTACGCCCAACATTCCATTGGTCTTTTGCGTCGAGGTATTTTTTTAGAAATCCTTTTAATTGTGCATTTGTGGCGCTCACCGACGACTTTTCCGAGAGTTTGATAAATGCTATGGATGATGAATTGGTGTTTGTCCATTCGTCCAATTGAAATTCTTTGCGCCAGTTTTTGGGTTCAATACTTTTAAAAGAAATAAAATCTTCAAATTTAAAATCCGTGTTTTTAGGCAATTCTTTCACGATACCTGTAACAGTAGCCACCAGCGAATCATTGTAGTATAATTGCTTACCTATGATTTGTTCTAAGGGAATTTTTCCGAAATATTTCTCCGCTTTCCCACGGGTCAAAACCACTTCATTTGGTGAATTTAAGGTGTTTTTAGGATTTCCTTGCAACCATTCGTAACGAAAAATTTGAAAATATTGAGGCTCACAAATCAGTACTTCATTATTGTCATTTTTCCATGTTTTAGGGCTGTTTTGAACTTCGTTTTTGTCATTTGGCACGGATGTTCTTGGATACCAAATATGGCAAGCAGAAAGATTTTCTATTCCCGTAAGTTCTTGATGAATTACCGCTGGCATGGGAGCCGATAAACCGCCATCTACATTTGCACTGCCATCGGCATTTTTAAAACCAGAAACGATTCGATAAATCCGTTCACGGTCGGGCTGGAAGTTTTCAAAACTCAACTCAAAACTCACCAAGAGAAATATCACCAAACAGGCACTCACACCAATGGCAAGTCCGAGGATGTTTATGAACGAATAAACCTTGTTTCTGAGCAGGTTTCGGAGGGCGATTTTTAGGTAATTTTGTAGCATTTTTTTATTGTTTAAATGCAATGGTAAATGGTGAACGATAGTTGGAAATATAAATCCGTTTACCTTTAACCATGTACCGTTGATTATTCTGTTCTTAACGACTTCACAGGATTTGCCAATGCCGCCCTCGAAGATTGCCAACCTACCGTTATTACTGCAATCATTCCTGTAATAAAAATGGCTACCGCAAATACACCCACGCCGATACTGATTCTGTATTCAAAATCTTGTAACCAGCCATTCAAAACCCACCATGCGGCAGGGGCAGCAATGATGAAAGCGATTAAGATTAAGAAAGAAAATTCTTTGCCAAATAACCATAAAATCTGCCTTACCGAAGCCCCAAGTACTTTTCTTACGCCAATTTCTTTAGTTTTTTGTGCTACCATGAAGCTCACTAAACCATATAACCCAAGGCATCCAATCAAAATAGCTATCAAAGCAAAGGCTTGAATTAAACCCAACATTGCCGTTTCCATGATGTACATTTTGCCAATGGCTTCGTCATAAAATTCGTATTCAAACACAAAATCTGGAAAGGTGGCACTCCAAATTTTATCCAACTTTTTGATGGTATTCTGAGCATCCGCCATGTTCATTTTCACGGCAATGGTTCGATACATTCCAGTTGAGGAAGTGATAGCCAAAGGAGGAATTTTTTCGTGTAAAGTCATTACGTGATAATCCTGTACAACGCCTACGATTGTTATTTTTTTACCATTAAATTCTATGATTTTATTCAAGACTTTATCATTAGATTTTTCACCCAAACGTTTCACCAGTTCTTCATTGACCAATGCCTCTCGCATGGTATCTATCTTAGCAATATTTCGTCCTGCCAACAATTTAATCCCGTAGAGATTTAAGTAATCTTCATCCACAAATTTTGTGTTTAAACTGAATTTTTCTTTTTCTTGACGAGTGTCATATTTTACGTCGGTTGTATTATGACTTTGCGACATCGGTGGTGTCCATATATATGATACTTTTTCAATGGATGGAATGCTCTTGACTTGTGTTTTGAAAGTCTGTAATTTAACCGCATCTTGCTGAGGAACAGGCATTTGAAGGATAGCATCGTGTTTAAATCCCATTTCTGATTTGATGAAATAATTCATCTGAGAACTCACCACAATTGTTCCAATAACCAAGATTTGGGTAATCACAAATTGGGTTACCACCAAGGCTTTTCTAATCGAAACTCCTCCTAAACTTTGGGTACTTATTTTGCCTTTCAGAGCCACTACAGGATTAAAGCCACTCAGTACAAACCCTGGGTAAGAGCCGGAGACAAAGACCACTAAAAGGATAGTTAGGATAAAAATCATCCAAAACTGAAGGTCAATTAATTCAGAGAAAATCATCCGATAACCAATTAATTCTTCCTGCCAATTGCTTAAAAGTGGAAATAATACACTTGATAAAATGTAGGAAATAATGCCTGCTAAAACAGCAATAATGGTCGTTTCGGCGATAAATTGCCAGAATAATTGCCTTCTCGAACTCCCCATTACCTTGCGAACACCCACTTCTTTCGAGCGTTTAAGGGCTTGAGCAGTTGCCATGTTTACGAAATTAATACAGGCGGTAATCAATAAAAGTAAACCGATGATTCCCAAAGTCGTAATGATTCTTTTGGGAATTACACCCGTATAATTGTCGTTGAAGTGAATATCAGAAAGCGGTTGAATGTACAATAAGCGAGATTTTCTATCTTCGGCTTTTTCGTAATGTTTTGCGATGAAGGTAGGAGTCATTTTTTGAACTTGGGCAACGCTTGTATTGGTTTTCAACAAAGCATAACACTGGGTTGCACTATTAATGCCTCCCCAATGATTTTTCATGTATTTCTCCCAGTTAGAGTCAAACGTACTACGAGTAACATAACTGGCTATTATTGAGCCTTTTATGTCAGTATTTGAAGGAAAATTCTGTATAATTCCTGCTACTTTTACATCCAATCGAGCATCAAAACGTAATATTTTCCCGATTGGGTCGGTGTCTCCGTAATATTTTTTGGCAATTTTTTCGGTTAAAAAAACGATATTTGGTTGTTTTAAATCTTGAATATTTCCTTTCTAAATCTTCAAATCAAGGATGGAAAACAAATCAGGTTCAACAAAAAACACACCTCCATTTTCTTCTTTAAATTTCTTGGTGGGCACGCCACCTTCCATCAATGCAACTGTGACGTTATCTTCATTATAAACCATCGAAACTTTTTCTAAGGGAGCAATTTCGGTGCGGGCAGCATCCCCCAAAGGAGCAGGCACACCGGGCGTATAAAATTCACCATCGGGCGTGTTGAAATAAGAAACTATCCTCACCACACGGTCGGCTTTTGAATGATATTGGTCAAAACTCAAATGAAATTTTACCATCATAAAAATCAAGATGGCGCAAGTCAATCCGAGGGTTAAACCTAAAACGTTGAGGGCGGTATATGCCTTGTAACGAAGTAAAGTTCGGTAGGCGATTTTTAGGTAATTTCTGAACATATCTGTGGAGGAAAGGAGATGGGAGGAAGGGAGGAATGTTGCCTGCCTAATCCTTCAAAATCCTTCGTTAAAATTTGTCTTTTCTTGTTTGTATTAATCCGTAAAGCATGGCTGAAATTTTCTTGGTTTTTTCAATTAATTCCATTCCTTTTTCTTTCTCAATTATACCAACATTGATGGCTAAATTAATCTGGGTTCTAAATTCTCCACATGAGCCTTTTGCAATGTATAAATATTGAATAAACTCCTTATTTGACTGCCTTTCATAACCCTCAGCAATGTTGGAAGGCACAGAAACACTGGAACGTTGTATTTGGTCACGAAAACCAAAATCACGACATTCTTTTAGTTGTTCATACACTTCAACCGCCAATCTCATTGAGTCTTTCCAAACAATCAAATCCTCAAATTTTTCAATCTTCATTATTTTATAGTACGAAAGGAGAAAAGGAGGCAGGAGAAATGAAGTATGAGAGATAAAACTCTAACTCTCTTTTATCTTTCAGTCTGCCAGAGTACATCTCAGTCTGCCAGAGTACATCTAATTCTATATATCTATTCCATTTCCAAAACCTGTTCCCATTTTTAATTTGTTTTTGTCTCTTTTATTTCTGTTTCCTTTACTCCTGTCTCCATTCCTCCTATTGTAAGACATTCTCCATTACCACCTGCCCATCCAACATCCTAATAATCCGATGTGCATATCTCGCATCATGTTCGGAGTGCGTTACCATTACCACTGTCGTTCCATTACTATTCAAATCGGTTAATAATTCCATGACTTCATTACCGTTTTTTGAGTCCAAATTACCCGTTGGCTCATCGGCAAGAATCAATTTTGGATTGTTCACTACGGCACGAGCTACGGCACAACGTTGTTGCTGACCACCCGATAATTGTTGTGGAAAATGGTTTCTGCGGTGCATAATTTGGACTTTTTCCAATACTGCTTCTACTCGTTTTTTACGTTCGTCGGCATCAATTCCCAAATACAATAATGGCAATTCAACATTTTCATATACGGTGAGTTCATCAATCAAATTGAAGGATTGAAACACAAAACCGATGTTGCGTTTGCGGAGGTCGGCACGTTTACGTTCGTTGTAAGAAATCACTTCTTCGTTATTGAATTTAAAACTTCCAGTATCAGCATCATCCAAAAGACCTACGA
Organism: Arcicella sp.; assembly: GCA_040403295.1. GTDB lineage: Bacteria > Bacteroidota > Bacteroidia > Cytophagales > Spirosomataceae > Arcicella. The sequence continues at coordinate 19,873 of JBBAKY010000049.1, read as the reverse complement.
TATTCAAAAGCGTAGATTTTCCACAACCAGAAGGCCCCATGATAGCAACGAATTCGCCACTTTTCACTTCCACAGAAATTTTATTAAGCGCCACCGTTTCGATGTCTTCGGTGCGATAGATTTTTTCTAAATCGGTTATTTTTAACATGACTTTAAGATTTGAGCAATGAGCTTCGAGCAATGAGCTTTCACTCAATCGAAGTTCACAGCTTGATTTATGATTCATTTTTATTCAAAAATTACTTAATTTGCTAATATTTTATTTTGTAAAACACAGAAACCACTTATAATGAGAGATTTTAAGAAATTAATTGTTTGGCAAAGAAGCCATCAATTAACATTAAAAATTTATAGTGTTACTTCAAAATTTCCGAGAGAAGAACTTTTTAGTTTAGTTTCTCAAATGCGACGTTCTTGTTCATCTATTCCTACAAATATTGCGGAAGGTTGCGGACGTGAAAGTATTCCCGACTTACAGAGATTTCTTACCATCGCACGAGGTTCAGCATCAGAGTTAGAATATCAAATTTTACTTTCAAAAGACTTAAAATATTTAGATGAAGAGCAATATTTGTATTTTGACAAAGAAATAAACGAAATCAGAAAAATGATTCACGGGTTTTCTTCTAAGTTGTAAGTTTTGAGCAATGAGGTATGAATGTCAGATTTATTGACTCATAACTCACTGCTCACACCTCGCCGCTCATACCTCACTGCTCACACCTCATGCCTCACTGCTTCTTAATCACCAATTCCTGCATATCTCCATAATTTTCATAGCTACTCGTTACTACTTTATCGCCGACTTTCAAACCGCCCATCACCTCATAAAACTCAGGATTTTGACGACCTAATTGAATATCAACTTTATAAGCCTTCGTACCGTTTTCGTTCACTTTAAAAATCCAGTTTCCTCCCGTTTGTTGGTAAAAACCACCTTTGGTTAACAGAATCGCCTGAGTATCATCACTCAAAGAAAGGCGTACTTGCAAGGTTTGTCCACGACGTACATTGCTTGGGGGTGTTCCCACAAATTCCATATCTACCTGAAAACGTCCGTTAGTAACTTGCGAATAAACCTTTTTTACTTTCAGTTTATAGGTTTTATCCGAAATGGTAAACTCGCCCATCAAGCCAATAAAAACCCTTGAAATATAATGTTCATCAATATCCGCCCGAACTTTAAAACCACTCAATACGTCAATCTGACCTAATCTTTGTCCACGAGTTTTTAATTCCCCAACCTCCGCATTTCTTGACGTTAATTGACCATCCACGGGAGCTTTCACGATTAAATCTTCTGCTTTTTTACGCATCAAGGCCAAAGTCGTTTGGTTACGTTTGATGGTTTCTTTCATCTGATTTATTTGTTGATTGGTCGTTACCGAATCTTGGTCTAAAGTACGACTAACCAATTTCCTCCTACGATTTTGATAATTGTACGCATTCAATGAAGCCTTATAATCTTGTTCGGAAATCACTTTTTCACGGTAAAGGCGTTCGTTTAATTTAAAAAGTCGTTCTGCTTCTGCCACACCATTATCAATTTCAGCCTGTGAATTTTGGTATTGAATCGTAGCCTGAGCCGCCAAATTGCGGGTATATTGCATTTGTGTTTGCAGTCCAAAAACCGAAGTTTCCTGATTTGCCAAAGACAATTCCAAATCCGTATTTGCCATTTTCATAATCGGCTGACCTTTCTTCAACATCGCTCCATCTTCAGCATAGAGTTCCTCCACCCGTCCGCCTTCGATGGCATCCAAATAGATGGTTTGAATCGGTAATACAACGCCATTAATGGGAATAAATTCTTGAAAATTGCCCTTTGAAACCTCCGAAATCATCAAACGGTCTTGTTCTACGTTCAATTTTGGTTTGCCAGTAGTGTTCAAATACGCCGCTGCAATGAAGCCAACCAAAGCAATGCCCCCCGCAATCGGAAGAATTCGTTTCATTGACCATTTCTTTTTTTCTATTACTCTGTCCATGACTTTAATTAGTGAATTGTAAGTGGTAATTTGTTGAATGTTAAATAAGTTTTGATAATACATCTAACAAATTGATGCCAAAACATTAACTTACTGATTTTTAGTTAATTACGAATTTTATCCAAAACAAAACTGTTCGCTTTTGATACAGTTTTTGTACGCAATCGGACAGGTGTTCGTTTTTTGAAATAGGGATTATTATTGTTAATTTGCGGAGGTATAAATTTATTCGATTTATTCGTCGGAATGACAGAACTAACTTCAATAATCATCAAACTAACTTTACCATCAATACAAAACCATGAGTAACAAGGCCAAAACTTTTATTTCCCCAAGTTTAGAAAGTGTTTACGAAGCCGCTGAAAGGTTGCGTGGCATTGCTGTTCATACGCCCTTGATGGAAAATATTATCCTCTCTGAACGCTATGAAGCCAATATTTTCTTGAAAAGGGAAGATTTGCAAATTGTTCGTTCCTACAAAATCAGGGGGGCATATAACAAAATGTCGAGGCTTTCAAAAGCTGAATTAGCCAAAGGGGTTGTGTGTGCTTCGGCGGGTAATCATGCCCAAGGATTGGCGTATGCCTGTCACAAAATGAAAGTAAAAGGAACGATTTTTATGCCCACAACCACCCCAAATCAGAAGATTAAACAGGTGAAAATGTTTGGTCGAGATGATATTGAAATCATGATGGTGGGCGATACTTACGACGATGCCGCCAAAGCTGCCAAACAATATTGCGAAGAACATTACGCCACTTTTGTCTCGGCTTTTGATGATATTGATGTCATTACGGGACAAGCAACGGTAGGTTTAGAAATTTTTAAAGATGCCGATGTTAAAATAGATTATATTTTCCTTGCCATCGGTGGCGGAGGCGTTTCGGCGGGGATTTCAACGGTTTTCAAACAACTTTCTCCCCATACCAAAATTATCGGCGTTGAACCTGCGGGAGCGGCATCCATGAAGGCAAGTATTGAAGCGGGTCACGTGGTGGAATTGGAGACGATGGATAGGTTTGTGGACGGCGCTGCCGTGAAACGAGTTGGCGAGATTACCTTTGCCATTTGTCAACAAAATTTGGATGAAATCATCATCGTTCCCGAAGGAAAAGTATGTACGACCATCTTGGAATTATACAACGAATCCGCCATCGTAGCCGAACCCGCAGGAGCATTGACCATTGCGGCTTTGGATTTTATGAAAGAACAAATAAAAGGCAAAAATGTGGTCTGTTTGGTTTCTGGGGGCAATAATGACATTACCCGCACCGAAGAAATCAAGGAGCGTTCATTGCTTTACGAAGGCTTGAAACATTATTTTGTCGTCCGTTTTCCACAAAGAGCGGGAGCTTTACGTAACTTCCTAAACAACGTTTTAGGCCCCGACGATGATATTACTTTATTCGAATATCAAAAGAAAACCAACCGTGAATCTGGTCCGGTTTTGTTGGGCGTAGAGTTAAAAAATAAGGACGATTATCATGCCTTAATCGAGCGAATGAAGGCGGAGAATATTGTTTATCAAGAACTTAATGAACAGCCTGATTTATTTTCGGTTTTGGTGTAATTACATTTTAAAAAAGTCAGAATGGAGAACAAGGAATGAAGAGTGGAAAAGTAAAACCACTTCTTCATTCCTTGATCTTCATTCTGACCTAATAACCTTCTCAGTTTATCACTTCCGAAACCCCATACAAAGGAATATTAGTCAGCCAATCTTCTTGTCGATATTTGCTCATAGATGTTCTAATAGCAGTTTTGGGAGCGTATTTTTCGACATAAACCTTCAAACTTTTGGACTTTAGGTTTTCCTCTGCTTTTACCTCTATCGGTATAATCTCATTTTGTGATTGCAACACAAAATCAACTTCGGCAGTGGCATTGGAGGCTGTCCAGTAGTATAATTCTTTCTTAATTTTCAATTGCTGACACACAAATTGTTCCGTTAAAGCTCCTTTAAACTCCGTGAGGATATTATTTTTTTCTAAAAGAATTCTTTGATCTAAATCTCTAATTGCATTCAGTAAGCCAATATCGATAAAAAATAATTTAAAGGCATCAAAATCTGCGTAGGCATTTAATGGTAAAGTTGGCTTTTCAATTCTGTTTACTTTCAAGACTAAACCCGCATCCACCAACCAATTAATGGCGGTTTCAAAATCTTTTGCTCTTGCTCCTTTTTTAATTTGACCATAGACAAATTTTCTATTTTCTTTGGCTAATTGACTTATCAAGGTATTCCAAACTAACCTTATTCTGGGAACAATGTCATTCGGAGCGTGTTTGGCAAAGTCATTTTCGTATCCCGCAATTATTTTTCGTTGAATGGCTCTAAGGGTATCTAAATTTTTGTTTTCGATATAATTTAAAACCACTTCTGGCATGCCACCAACAAAATAATATAACCTTAAAATTTCTACTAATTTATCATGAAAGACCGTAATCAATTCCCAATTTTTATTTTGCAATGAGGTCACTAATTGCTCTTCGCCCACATTTTCCAAAAACTCCATAAAACTCATCGGAAATAATGGAATTAAATCAACTTTGCCCACGGGAAAAGAGCTATTCTTTTGATTTGATATTCCTAATAATGAACCCGCCGCTACGATAAAATACTCAGGTGCTTGTTCATAGAAATATTTTAGAGCCGTTAATCCTTTTTCAGCTTCTTGAATTTCATCAAAAATGAGAAGTGTATTCTGTGAATCTATTTTTTGCTTGACTTCAATTTCAATAACCGCAATAATTCTTTCAATATCAAAGTCAGAAATAAATAATTCTCTCAACCTACTGCTACTTTCAAAATTGAGATATACTACATTTTGGAATTCTCTTTTTCCAAATTCCTTCATCAACCAAGTTTTGCCTACTTGCCTTGCCCCTTGAATGATTAAGGGTTTCCTGATTTTTGAGTTTTTCCAATTAAGTAATTCTTGAAATGCAAATCTATTCATGTCTATAAATTTATGTATTGATTTACAAATTACACTTTTTCCTTTGAAAAAATGTATGGGTAGCACACTTTTCCAAAGGAAAAAGTGTATAAAATTTCTTAATGGGCTGAAATGAGTAGAAATTGGTAGGTAAATAGGTTTCAATATTATGGTGGATTCATCATACAACAATTCAGCATAAATAGGAAAATAAAAAGTGTTAATATAGCAACTCGAAAATGGAATTCATTCTTTTGAAGAACGATTTTCGTAAATTTGCGAACAATTTATAATTGAAAAATTTAAAAAATTATGCTCAACGTTGCCCTCATCGGTTTTGGTTTGTCTGGACGATATTTACAAGCCCCATTTTTTGAAACGAATCCAAATTTTAGCCTAAAAACGATCGTTTCTAACAGTCAAAATCCGCAAGATTTTTTCCCATCTGTACAAGTTGCCAAAACTTTGGATGAAGTTTTGGCGGATTCAGAAATTGATTTAGTAAGTATTTGTTCGCCGAGTTTGACCCATTTTGAATATGCCAAACGGGCATTGTTGGCGGGTAAGCACGTTCTCGTTGAAAAACCTTTTACCGCCACCGTTCAAGAAGCGGAAGAATTGATTTTATTGGCTAAAAAACAAGGCAAAATACTGACAGTATTCCAGAATCGCCGTTTTGATTCTGATTTTATGACGGTCAAAAAAGTAATTGATGGAGATTTTTTAGGAGAAATTCATAGTTTTGAAATTCATTTTAATCGCTTCAAACCTGTTCTGAATCCCAAAAAGTGGAAGGAAATTGTAAGTCCCGCTAATGGAATTCTTTACGATTTAGGCGCTCATATCATTGACCAAGTTATCACGCTTTTTGGCGTACCAAATGGTGTTTGGGGACAGACTTTTACACAAAGAGAAAACTCTGAAATTGACGATGCTTTTGATATAAAGTTAGACTACGGAAAGCTAAAAGTTACCTTAAAATCCAGTTTATTGGTACGTGAAGATACGCCAAGATACATTATTCACGGTAAAAAAGGCTCATTTACCAAACACGGAATCGATGTGCAAGAAGACCATTTAAAGGCAGGAATGATGCCCCAAGATGTTGATTTTGGCATTGAACCCATCACACAATCGGGCATTTTGACTACTGAAATGAATGGTCTGGTTTTCAAAGGAGCGGTAGAAACTGAAAAAGGAAATTGGGCTTTATTATTCCAAAATCTTCACGATGTTATTGTGGATGGAAAGGAATTATTCATAAAACCAGAAGAAATTTTGGAACAAATTAAAATTATTGAAAAGATTAAATCGGTGTAGTTAAGGAAATTGTAAATGTAAAGATATCAGTTATTTGCCGTTGAACTTCCCGAAACAACTCCGTTGGGGGTTAAACTTTCGGGAAGTTAATACAAGAAACTTTATAACCTGAAAACTCAAATCATTCCCCTTGACTTCAATTCCAAGTATTTATTAACTGTATTGACCGTTAAATTTTGCGGTGCAGTCAATAATGCTTGAATGCCAAATTGTCCTAACTCCTTGATAATCTGCTGTTTCTCGTAAAAATATTTCTCCGCAATTGTTTTCAAATAGATTTCTTCGGTTGTGTGGGTAGGTTTGTCCAATAAAGCCCGAAGTTCAGTATTCTCGAAAAAAACGATGATGAGCAAATGGTCTTTCGCTAATTTTCTAAAATAGGGTAATTGCCTCCGCATAGACGTAACCGTTTCAAAATTAGTATATAACAAAAACAAACTTCGCTGGCGCACATAGGTCTTCGTATGTATATAAAGCGCTTCGTAATCCGTTTCTAAAAAGCGAGTTTTTTGCTTGTATAAAACGTCCAAAATCTTCGTCATTTGCCCCCCTTTTCGGTCGGCAAGTAGCACTTGTCCGATGCGGTCAGAAAACGTAATTATTCCCGCTTTGTCTTGTTTGTAAATCGCAATATTTGATAAGACTAAGGTTGCATTAATAGCGTAATCCAATAACGAAAGTCCCTCAAAAGGCATTTGCATCACCCTGCCTTTATCAATCAAACAATAAACATTTTGTGATTTTTCTTCTTGAAAAGCATTGACCATCAAGTCGTTACGTCGGGCGGTAGCTTTCCAATTGATACTTCTAATATCGTCTCCTTGCACATATTGACGAATTTGTTCAAACTCCTGACTTTGCCCAATTTTACGAATTTTCTTAATTCCTAATTCCGTCAAACGATTTGAAATGGCCATCAATTCGTAGGCTCTCATTTGCAAAAAAGAAGGATAAACCGCCACCATTTTATCTTGAGAAAATTGGTAACGACGTTTCAATAATCTTATCGGACTTTTTACATATATATTTACTGCCCCAAAGCTATATTCACCCCGTTTTGTGGGGCGTAAAGTATATTCCAAAATTTGAGTTTCGGCAACTTTCAAAGCAGTACGAAACATTAAATCACGTTTCTGAAACTGGAAGGGAATTTCATCAATAATTTGAAGTTGAACGGGGAAATCGTAATGATTTTCGAGGTAAATAGACAGTGGGTTTTCATCGCCATTGGACAAACGATCAGGTGCTTCACGACGGGCAAAAATGCCTTTTTTAGAGCGATAAAGCATGATTCCGTCCACCAAAAGCATCAGCATAAAAACGAAAAAAAGCATTTGAGTTATGCCAAATAAGACGGGAAAAACAAACGCCAAAACAAACATTACCACCAAGAAAATAGTGATATAAAATACCAAATTTGAGAGATAAAGAGATTTAAAAAATGCTTTCATGGAAGTTTGGGCGTGGCTTTATCAAGTTTATGAGTAGAAAGTTTATCAGTAAAGAGGCGTTTTTTTATGGCCTCTTTTGCTTTAATTTCATTTTTCACCCGCATCAAACTATCGGCTTTTTGTATCGCTTTTGGTATTGTTTTAGCTTTTTTTTCCTCTAATAGTTTCTTCTTTTTCGCTTCTAAATCAACTTTTGCTTGAATTTGCTTTTTCTTGGCTTCCAACGCCTTTTTAACCTCAGCATAAATTTCTTTCATTTTATCTGGATTCAATAGATAATATTTAAAACTGCTTCTGAAAGTAGCCGTGTCTAAATCGTAGGTTTTTAATAGTTGAACCTTCATTTTTTGGTAAACGAACACCGAAGAATCTTCATGTTGAAAATGAAAATTATTGATTTGAGCCTCTAAAATATGGATTTCAGTCAAAACCTTGGCCATTTTGTCTTTAGGAATCAAATTTTCGGGTTTTTCATCAGAACCACAGGCCATAAGCCAAAACGTAAGTAGAAAAATTCTTAATCTCATATTTCAAATTTACAGTGAATTTGAATAAGTTTATCATTATTAAGATTTTTTAAGAACCCTTATCCTACTCTCGGACAACGTTTAAATTCTTTCGTTCTATCAAAAAGATAACGATAAGTGATAAATTCTTTGTCACGAGTGGTGCCTAATTGCGAAACGAAACGGTTCATTTTTGGATTAAAATCGCCCACCCAATTCATGTCAATTGTATCATATTGATAATGTGGATTGTCACGCCCAGCCTGGCGAAAACGTAAAGCAATTGCCGATTCGATTCCCTTTCCTTGAAAATCTGGAACAACGCCAAAAATAACGCCACAAGTACGATTAATAACGCCCCGTTGCAACAAAAGCCAGAATTTTAATTTCTCCCAAAGTCCAAATTTTCCATCTAAGTGTTTGACAATCTGGTTGATATCGGGAATAACGATAAAGAAGGCAATTGGACGTTCTCCAGAGTAAGCAAACCACGTAAGTTGCTCATCAATAATGGGTTTCATGGTGTTTACCAAGCTCTTCGCTTGTTCAGCATTCATTTCTTTTACGCCTGGAAATTTTGCCCAAGCTTCATTGAATATCGTTCTGAAATCTTCTCCGTATTTGGCTAATATAGTCTTCTCTATGCTTCTAAACGTATATTCGGGATTGGCATAAACCTTACGAGCTTTGTCCTCTACCGTGTCCATTACCGATGCTGCCCGAATTGGCGAAACGTAAATATATTGTTGGAAATAATCTTTGAAACCGAAGTTGTCGAAAAACGAAATGTAATACTGCTTCGTCCACGGCATTTTGTAGGTTGGTTCGTATTGCCAGCCTTTTATCATCAAGCCCCAAAAGGAATCTCTTTCGCCAAAATTGATGGGGCCATCCATAGCTTCCATGCCTTTCGAAGCCAACCATTTTTTACAAGTTTCAAATAATAAAAAAGCGGCAGATTCGTCTTCAATACACTCAAAAAATCCCATTCCGCCCGTAGGTTGGTCTTCTTTGGTGGCGGTTTCGTGGTTGATAAAAGCCGCAACACGCCCGATGGTTTTTCCTTCCGAATCCTGTAAAATCCAACGAATGGCCTCACCGTGTTTGAAATATTTATTTTTCTTTGGGTCGAAAGTGTACTCAATATCTTGGTCGAGTGGACGAATCCAATTAGCATCTTCAGCGTATAGTTTTACGGGTAATAAAAGAAATTCTTGTTGAAGTTTTTTATCGTCAGCGACTTCAATAATTGTCATGGTGGTTTGGGTTTTATTTTTCTGTAAAGATAGGGGATTTTGAGTAAATAGGTGAAAAAGTAACCAAGTAGTAACCAAGTGAAAATTAGTATAAATTTTTTTACTCCATCTTCAACCACTGTATAAATCATCCAACCTTAAACTAAGTTATAAAGCTAACTAATCACTAATCTTCTTATCTTTGAAATAATATTAGTAAACCATTAATTAAAAGCCGTGCAAGAACTTTCTCCCAATCTTCAAAGTCGTTATCAATCCATTGATTTTTTGCGTGGAATAGCCGTACTCGGAATTCTTCTAATGAATATTCCAGGTTTTTCTTTTCCGTCTTTTCCGTATCAGCATTTTACTGATTATACGGGTATTAATTATCGTTCAGAAATCTTTGTAGCCGTCTTTTTTGAAGGCACGATGCGGGGGTTATTTTCGATGCTTTTTGGGGCAAGTTGTATGCTTATTTTATCGAAAAATAATGATGTAAATTCTATTGATATTTATTATCGAAGATTGCTTTAGATGTTCGTTTTCGGGCTTTTCAATTTTTTTATTCTGCTTTGGGATGGTGATATTTTATATTTTTATGCCATTTGTGGTTTATTCCTTTTTCCATTTAGGAAAGTAGAAGCTAATTATTTGATTATTACAGGATTAGTGTTGTCATTTTGGCTTTTTGGAAGAAGTGCTTATCGGTATATTGATCAACGAAAACCTAAATACGAAGCCTATAAATCGGCAATGACGGATTCTTTAAAACTCCACAAAAAGTTAAAACCTAAGCAAAAAGAAGATATAGCAACATTTAAAGAAATGTCTGCTTGGATGAAGAAAGATACTGCCAAGATTAATTCTAATATTCGGGAGATGCGAGGCAACTACAAAACGATATTTAATAAAAGATGGAAAGACGCTGACGAATACCAAAAATGGACGCTTTATAACCCAAATTTCTGGGACATTATCTTGATGATGTTTATCGGCATGGGCTTTTTCAAATTAGGTATTTTTACCAATAAATTAACGACTCGACAGTACGGCCTGATGGCTTTAATTGGCTATTCTTTGGGGCTTTTTATGAGAATTCGTTACGTAAATTTCTCTTATTATGATGAAAAGGGTCTTGAAAATTTCTTTGAAACTTATACGATTCCAACGGGAGCATATCAGGATATTCAACGACTAATGATGACGGTCGGACACATTGGACTACTGATGCTCGTTTACAGGTCGGGGGCGTTTAATTGGTTGGTCAAAATTCTTTCCAAAGCGGGGCAAATGGCTTTATCCAATTATTTACTCCAAAGCATTCTCTGTGGTTTATTTTTCTACGGATTTGGCTTCGGAATGTTTGCCAAATTACAAATCTACCAAAACTATCTTTTTGTGATGGGTGTATGGATTATTTGTTTGATATTCAGCAATATATGGCTTCATTATTTCAAATTTGGCCCCGCTGAATGGTTGTGGAGAAGCTTGACGTATTGGAAAAAACAGGAGATGAAGCGGTAGAAAAATTTGAGGATATATTTGAACGTTTAAGCGTTGTTATTGACTTGGTTCAAGCGTCCTCGCTTGAACCTTTTTATTTTCGGTTCAAACAAACTCAATGCAATCTTTTTGGAAATCCGCATTTTGGAACGAAAATCATCTCTTTCCGTTATACTTTTATTAGTTTTGTAGGAGAAACTAAATGTTAATCTAATGGTCGATAAAGCACTTGTCATAAAAGATTTTACGGAAACCATGAAAAATCATTATGGCGACCGCCTGTCGAAGATAATTCTCTACGGCTCGTATGCCCGTGGGGATTTTAATGAAGAATCAGATATTGATTTTATGGTTGTTCTGAAAGATAAAGAAGTAAGGGCAGTAAAGGAAATTACTTCTACATATAAACTTTTAAATGAATTAACGTTAAAAAATGATATTTGGGTTTCGATGTTTGCCACATCCATTACCAAATTTGAAACAGCAACAAAAGCCTTATATAGGTTTGTAAGAAAAGAAGGAATAACTATATATGAATGAGGATATTAAAAATGCCCTTGCTCTCGCAGAAAGCACATTAGATGATGCCGTTTTCAATGCAAAAGATAACAGAAACCGTGTAGCCATGAACCGTTGCTACTATGCTTATTTCTATTTAATCAGAAGTTTACTTCTCGAAAAAAATATTCACTCAAAAACTCATTCTGGTTTAATTAGTGAGTTTGGAAGAATATTTATCAAAACGGGTATTATTCCCAAAGAATTTAGCAATAATTTAGCTTTTTTATTTGACCAAAGGCAAACTGCAGATTACGATTTGGATGAAGAAATAGGAAAAGAAGAAATTGATAAAGCGCTACAAATGGTAGAAGAATTTATCAATTTTGTAAAAGAAAAATATCAAATAACTGAATAAATGCAACCATTAAAAATATACAATACCCTCAGCCGAGAAAAAGAATTGTTTACCCCTATAAACGCCCCACATGTGGGAATGTACGTTTGTGGACCAACCGTTTATAATTACGTTCATTTGGGCAACGTCCGTACTTTTATGACTTTCGATGTGCTCAATCGTTATTTGACGCATTTGGGTTACAAAGTTCGTTATGTCCGTAACATCACAGACGTTGGGCATTTGGTGGGCGATGGTGACGAAGGAGAAGACAAAATCGGGAAAATGGCGAAGTTAGAGCAACTTGAGCCGATGGAAATTGTGCAACGTTATACCAACGATTTTCACAAGGTTCTCGACCAATTCAATTTTATTCCACCGAGTATTGAACCTTCCGCTACGGGACACATTGTTGAACAAATCGAAACGACTACCACCTTACTTAATAAAGGTTTAGCCTACGAATCTAACGGTTCGGTTTATTTCGATATTGCCAAATACAACGAACAAGGCGGTAATTACGGTAAATTATCTGGTCGTATTTTAGAAGATTTATTATCAGAATCTCGTGATTTAGAGGGCGTTGGCGAAAAACGTAGTCCACTTGATTTTGCGCTTTGGAAAAAAGCAGCTCCCGAACATTTGATGCGTTGGAATTCTCCTTGGGGAGCGGGTTTTCCAGGTTGGCATTTAGAATGTACTTGCATGAGTACCAAATACTTAGGTGATAGTTTCGATATTCACGGCGGTGGAATGGACTTGAAATTTCCACATCACGAATGCGAAATTGCTCAAGCCAAAGGAGCAAATGGACGTGAACCCGTTCGTTATTGGATGCACTCAAATATGTTGACCGTAAATGGTCAAAAAATGTCTAAATCGCTCGGAAATTCTTTCCTTCCTGCCGAACTTTTTGCGGGTTCACATCCGTTGTTAGAACAGGCCTACAGTCCCATGACGGTGCGTTTTTTTATGTTGCAATCACAGTACAGAAGTACGCTCGATTTCTCGAATGATGCACTTAAAGCTGCTCAAAAGGGTTATATACGCTTGATTAACGGCTTGAGAATCATTAAAAATATTGAATACGTAGCGGATGATTCAATAGTTGTTGATGAAAAGCAAATGGCTGAAATTGAAAAAGGAATTCAAGGCTGTTTTGATGGATTGAACGATGATTTAAACACTGCTGTGGCGATTGCAGGTTTATTCAATCTCTTGAAAAAAATTAATCAATTATACATGGGACAAGTACAAACGGCCCAAATTGGCGAGACAGCATTCAACCTTTTGAAGGAAAAATTTGTCGCTATTATTGAAGATATTTTGGGAATTTTAGAAGAACCAAATAATTCAATTGAAGCCCTTGCCAAAGGAATGTTATCACTTTACCGAGAATATAAAGAAGCTAAACAATACGACAAAATCGACGAAATTAGAACTTATTTCAAAGCTAATGGCTTAGTAATCAAGGACATGAAAACTCGTATTGATTGGGCTTATGAAGAATAAGTTGTGATTTAGTGATTGGTGAGTTATGATTTATCATCGGACTCAAAAATCACAACTCACCAACTCACAACTCACAAATAATTACACATGAGAACACCCAGTTTAACGCCTATTATTAAGGCAATTATTGTCATTAACATAATCGTTTTTGGCGTTCAGTCAATCAATCCACAATACGATAGAATGATTGTTTCGTTATTCGGTTTGCATTATTTTTCTTCCGAACAATTCATCCCAACTCAGTTGGTGACGTATATGTTTGTGCATTCAAACATTGGACATATTTTCAGTAATATGTTAGGGCTATTTTTTTTAGGGCCCATCTTAGAAATGTACTGGGGAGAAAAAAGATTCTTAATTTTTTATTTAGTTACGGGAATCGGGGCAGGCGTTTTGTACATGGGATTAAAATATTATGATTTCTCAACGCTACAAGCCGTTACGGAAGCGTACATCTTAAATCCTGATTTAACAAAGTTTCAAAGTTTAATAGCCGGATTTTATTCAGAAGGAATTCCATCAAGCGTTTATACTTTATTACAGGATACAAGCAACGTTACCCTCAAAGAATCCGTCTTTATAGCAGAAGAAAGTTTGAAGGCTGTTTTAAACACACCGATGATTGGGGCTTCGGGAGCAGTTTTTGGTATTATGGCAGGTTTTGGTTTGCTATTTCCCAATACCGAATTGATGCTTTTATTTTTCCCGTTTCCCATTAAAGCTAAGTACTTTGTAACCTTTTATGCACTATACGAAATCTATGCGGGACTCAACAAAATGCCTGGCGATAATGTTGCACATTTTGCCCATATTGGGGGTATGATTTTTGCTTTCATTTTAATTAAAATTTGGGGAACAAAACGGAATAGTTTTTATTAAAAATTTTGTATCTTTATTACGTAACTTTTTGCTTGCTAAAACGTTACTATATTACGATACACAAACATCGGACTAACAATTATCGAATCGAGCGACGATCGCCTCGGAAATAAAATGAGTGGAATTTTAGATGACTTCAAAAACGCTTTCGCCAAGCGTAACAACGGTTTAATTCAACTAATATGGTTGAATGTGGCGGTTTATGTAGTCATGTTAGTATTCTTGATTACAGCAACGGTATTTTTCAAAAGACCTGATATTTTTGAAACGCTACTTTCTTATTTCAGCGTTACACCTGCCATGTCTATATTTCTCTTTCGTCCATGGACAATTCTGACCTACTCTCTATTTCATGCGGTCAATCCTATTTCGCACTTGTTGCCAAATATGTTGATGCTTTATTGGTTTGGGGCAATTATTCAAGAATTTTTAGGAAGCCGTAGATTAATAAATTTGTACATATTGGGCGCAATTTTTGGCGGAGCATTAGCCTTAATTGCCTTCAATTTTATTCCTTATTATCAAGGGGCAATCAACACAACAATTATCGGAGCATCGGGAAGTGTTATGGCAATTATGTTTGCTGCCGCTACTTTAATGCCTGATTATACCTTCTTTTTGTTCTTGATTGGGCCCGTCAAAATTAAATATATTGCCCTTTTCTTCTTCTTAATTTCTTTGGCAGGTGCCATTGGCACAAACGCTGGCGGAGGAATCGTCCACATGGGCGGAGCTTTATTGGGTTACTTATATGTAAAACAATTGCAAGCGGGTCGAGATTGGGGAATGCCCATTGATACTACGGTTGAATTCTTTCAAAATCTTTTCAAACGTACTGAAAAACCAACCATCAAAGTGGTTCACCGTCAGAAAGAATCTATGTATTCAAATACGCCAGCAAGCGTAGGTGGTGCGTATCCAGACGATGATGAAGTAGATGAAATCTTAGATAAAATTTCTCGTTCGGGCTATGAAAGTTTAACGAAGGAAGAAAAGCAAAAGTTGTTTAAGGCTTCGCAGAAGTAAATTTAGGTGTTGAGGATTAGAATTTAGGGGTTAGGTATGAAGCAGAAAGTGATTTGCAATTTCTATAATTCCGATTTCATTATCTAACTATGAATAATCTTATCTTAAAATCCTATCAAAAATAAATTAGTGAATCAATAACTCAAGAAGAAAAACTTGCGATTGCCTCACGTTTGTATGAATATGTTCTTACATTGACTGCAGAGGAAGGAGAAGAATATAGCGTAAGTACATCAGCTTCAATTCATACTAAAACTGAAGTAATGGACAAATTGATTGCCGCTTACGAAGCTATGAAAGTAGATACTTTAAATTTCGCTTAGATTTTATACAATACATTGCCAACAAAAACGGTCAAGCCCAAAATTCTTGACCGTTTTTACGTTTACGATAACCTCAGAAAAATTTTGTAAATTTGTATTATTAAATACAATACCATCAAACATTTCATATTTTTGATGGTTATCTATTTATCATTTCGACAACACGACATTTATGAAAATCACCCCTGGCAAAATATTGGCTCAAATTAACTCCCCAGAGGAT
Source organism: Arcicella sp. (assembly GCA_040403295.1). Taxonomy (GTDB): domain Bacteria; phylum Bacteroidota; class Bacteroidia; order Cytophagales; family Spirosomataceae; genus Arcicella. Next base: position 4,070 of record JBBAKY010000049.1, on the reverse strand, counting down.
TTAAGGAAACGAGACCGCTCGGAATTACTCCAAATTTGTGATGAACTTCGTCAATACATTATTGATGATGTTTCTGTGTTTGGCGGTCATTTTGGGGCATCTTTGGGGGTGGTTGAGTTGTCGGTGGCTTTGCATTATATTTTCAATACGCCTTATGACCAAGTAATTTTTGACGTAGGACATCAAGCCTACGGACATAAAATCTTGACGGGTAGAAGAGAACAGTTCCACACCAATCGTCTCTACGGAGGAATTTCTGGTTTCCCAAAACGAAAAGAAAGTGAATATGATGCTTTTGGCGTGGGTCATTCATCTACTTCCATTTCGGCCGCTTTGGGGATGTCGGTGGCTTCGCAATATAAAGGTGAAAAAGACCGTCAACATATTGCGGTCATTGGCGATGGGTCAATGACGGCAGGGATGGCATTCGAGGCAATGAATCATGCAGGCGCAATTTCGAACAACATGATAATTATTTTGAATGATAATTGCATGGCGATTGACCCGAACGTTGGAGCCTTGAAAGAATATTTGACGGATATTACTACTTCGCACACCTATAATCGTGTGAAAGATGAAGTCTGGAATTTGTTGGGTAAAATGTCCACATTTGGCAAATCTGCGCAAGACATTGTTTCTAAAATTGAGAATGGTTTAAAAGCTACTTTGCTAAAACAAAGTAACTTGTTTGAATCATTGAACCTAAGATATTTTGGTCCAATTGATGGGCATGACGTTGAATATTTAGCAACCGTTTTGAATGATTTGAAAGACATTCCCGGTCCTAAAATTCTTCATTGTATCACCACAAAAGGTAAAGGTTATGCCCTTGCCGAAAAAGACCAAACCCTTTGGCACGCTCCCGGCAAATTCGACAAAATCACGGGAGAAATTAAGAAAAAAGTTTATTTAACTCCGCAACCTCCTAAGTATCAGGAGGTTTTCGGAAATACCATCGTAGAATTAGCCGAACAAAATGCCAAGATTATGGGGGTTACACCCGCCATGCCTTCGGGAAGTTCGTTGAATATTATGATGAAAGCAATGCCCGACCGTGCTTTTGATGTGGGCATTGCCGAACAACACGCCGTAACATTTTCGGCAGGTATGGCAACACAAGGATTGACGGTTTTTTGTAATATTTACTCAACTTTCATGCAACGTGCCTACGACCAAGTGGTGCATGATGTAGCGATTCAGGAATTACCTGTTATTTTCTGTCTCGACCGTGCGGGTTTTGCGGGTGCCGATGGTCCAACGCATCACGGGGCGTATGATATTGCGTACATGAGATGTATTCCAAATATGATTGTCTTTGCTCCGATGAATGAAAAGGAATTACGGGACATTATGTTTACAGTTTCTCAGGATAATTTTAAAGATTTAAAATCTTGTATATCAATTCGTTATCCAAGGGGAGAAGGTGTTATGCCTAATTGGAAAACACCATTTGAATTGATGGAAATTGGCAAAGGACGTAAAATTAAAGATGGTGAGAACGTAGCGATTTTGACGCTTGGACACATTGGAAATTATGCTGTTACTGCCTGTGAATTGTTGGAAAAAGAAGGCATCAATCCAGCCCACTACGATATGCGTTTTGTGAAACCATTGGATGAAGCGATGTTACACGAGATTTTCCAAAAATACGATAAAGTAATCACCGTAGAAGATGGTTGTATTCAAGGAGGATTTGGTTCGGCAGTGGCAGAATTTATGTTGGATAATGGTTATTCAGCTCAAGTAAAACGACTCGGAATTCCTGATAGAGTGGTTGAGCACGGAGAGCAAATTGAACTCCATAAAGAATGCGGATTTGACCCCGAAGGTATTGCGGAGGCAGTTAGGGTAATTTCAGGAGCGCTCAAAAGAAAGGAGAAAACGGAAGAAGTTACGTTGCTATTGAATTAATAAGTATATAATCTTTACAAAAATTCTAAATTATTTGGGAAGGCTGAACATTAAAAACCCCAATCAAACTGATTTGATTGGGGTTTTTAATGTATTTTTAATATTATTTCTTCTCCCGAATTCGCTTCACAATTCTCACAGCCGACATAATGACAACGGCAAAAGTTAAGAGTCCAACCAATCCCCAAATCCAATCAACGGAGTTTTTCAGCACAACCAAAAATACAATGGCGAAAAGGAAAATGGTAGCAATTTCATTGAAAAGGCGTAATTGAAACCCCGTAAATCTAAATTTATTTTGACGTAATTCTAAAATTATTTTTCGACAATAGAAATGGTAAATAATCAAACCCAAAACGAATAAAAGTTTGATATGCAACCAACCGTGAGCAGCAAAAGAATCCCACCAAGTCCAATAAACCATGGTGATGCCAGAAATTATTGTCAGCCACATCGCTGGAATCATAATGGCGTTGAATAAAACTTTCGCCATTCTGAGGTATTCTTTTTGCAAAATATCACGTTCCACAACAGGCTTTTGGTTCGCTTCGGTATGATACACAAAAAGGCGTGGTAAATAGAAAAGTCCCGCAAACCATGCGGTTACAAAGATGATATGGATTGCCTTGACGTGTTCGTAGGTCATATTTTGAAGGAAATAAACGAAATAATGGAACAGAAGGAATAAATTAAAAAATAAGTAAAATATTTTACTCCATTTCTTATAACTACACTCTCCCTTTATCCTCTATCATATTTTTTAAAAAAACTATTAAATTTCATTTGTATAACGCCTAAAATAGCTTCACGGAAGATATTTGCTGACATCTTTGATTGTCCTTTCGTGCGGTCAGTAAAAATGATTGGTACTTCTACAATCTTGAAACCATATTTCCACGAAGTGAATTTCATCTCCACTTGAAAGGCATATCCCACAAATTTTATAGCATCTAAATTGATGGTTTTCAGCACTTTAGCCGTATAACATTTGAAACCTGCCGTAACGTCCATGATAGGAATTCCTGTGATAAATCGAACGTAATATCCCGCAAAATAAGACATTAAAACTCGGCTCATGGGCCAATTGACCACATTTACACCATTTATATAACGTGAGCCAATGGCCATATCAGCACCGTTGTTGGCACAGGCATTATAGAGATTCACTAAGTCATCAGGATTGTGAGAAAAATCGGCATCCATCTCAAAAATATAGTCATAACCCAAATTAAGGGTATATTTGAAGCCGTGAATGTAGGCAGTACCTAAGCCTAATTTACCTTGACGTTCTTGAAGATGTAAACGATTTGTGCCAAATTCTGTTTGTAATTGTTTTACTTTCAGCCCGGTACCATCGGGCGAACCATCGTCAACGATCAATAAATCGAAAGTTGGTTCAAGGCTCATAACTTTACGAATAATGGCTTCGATATTTTCAATTTCGTTGTAAGTAGGAATAATTACGATGCGTGGATTCATTGAATATTATTTAAAAATAGAGGAATTAGTAGTAAATAAGAATATTTATCCAAAAATCTTATCTACTGATTTTCATTTTTCTATGCAACCTGTCAATCCTGTGTGATTGCAAAGGTACGAAAACCACACCAAATTTTGGAATTCATGATCGCTTATAACTTACACAATTTATCAGATGGTCGTTCACCATGCCAGTTGCCTGCATAAAAGCATAGCAAATTGTGGTGCCAATAAACTTAAATCCTCGCTTTTTTAAGGCTTTACTCATGGTATCTGAAATAGCACTACTTGCAGGAATGCATTTTGTGCTATTTTGTTGATTATTAATAACTTGTCCATTCGTAAACTGCCAAATATAGGTATCAAAACTCCCAAATTCTTGTTGGATTTCAAGGAATAATCTCGCATTTGTGATGGTTCCTTTAATCTTCAAACGATTGCGAATAATACCTGTATTTTGCATTAATGCTGAAATTTTATGCTCGTCATATTTAACAATTTTTAAGGCTTTAAAATTATCAAAAGCCTTTCTGAAATTATCCCTTTTTCGCAAAATCGTAATCCAACTCAATCCTGCTTGAAAACCTTCGAGGATTAAAAATTCAAATAATTTATCATCATCATGTAATGGGATACCCCATTCATGGTCATGATAGTCAATATAAATTTGGTCGTTATTG
>JBBAKY010000048.1:0-27021 GCA_040403295.1 Arcicella sp. | reverse complement strand
GCATAACATTATGTTTAAGTGTTTGGAAGAATAGAGGAACATCTTTAAGTATTTTCTCTATTCTTCTATCAATATCATTAATAACTGAAATTATAAACTACACGTTATATAAAATTTTACATAATCAGAATGTTGAAAATTTTATATATCAAATTTACATCCCGATGGAATTTATACTTTTAACATTAATATTTCAAAAAAATACGGTTGAAGATAGAAAGAGAAATATGTTACCTTATGTATTAATTCTCTTCTTATTTATTGATACGTTAATTTTAGGTTTTCTTGGTTTTAAAATTTTCCCTGGTCATATTCTTAACGTAGAAGGTTTTTTTATTACGATTATTTCTGCCAATTTATTATTAAATCTACCTTTCAAAGTAGATATTCCTGTATATAAGAATCCTTTATTATGGATAGGAACAGGATTATTACTGTATTATTCCTCTTCCTTTATTTACACTGGACTATATAATTATTTATTTTTTCATAAACCACAAGTACATAATGCACTTTATAATGTTATGATGAAAGTACCCAACTATTTATTATACATCTTCTTATCAATTGGATTTTTATGCCCTCAACCGACCAAGATATAATAATAACCATTGTAGGATTTTCCTTTTTCTTAGTCTTTATTGTGGGATTACTTTTTGTTGCAATATTTAGGTATCAATCTCGAGGTAGAGAATACTTAATTGAAAAAACCGCCCTAAAAACCGCCTACGATCAAGAAATTCTGAAATCACAAATTGAAGTGCAGAACCAAACACTGCAGCATATTGGGCAGGAATTACACGACAATATTGGTCAATTGCTTTCGGTGGCGAAGATAAATCTAAATGTTTTGGAGGAATCTGATCATTCTGAACACGAAAATATTAAACAAACCAATGAAATTATTACTCAATCAATCAACGATTTGCGGGCTTTGACAAAAAGTTTGGATGGTGATTTTGTGCATGATTTTGGGTTGGAAGAAAGTATCTCGCACGAATTGCAACGTATCCGTAAAACCAAACGCTTTGAAACAGAAATCTCGGTGCTGGGGACCAAAAGAAAGTTAGGTTACGAAACCGAAATTATACTATTCAGAATTGTACAAGAAGTATTGAATAATTCCCTAAAACACTCCAAAGCGACGAATATTGATGTTATTCTCCATTATTTTCCAACAACTTTCGAGCTTAGCGTAAAAGACAATGGGAAGGGTTTTGAACTTGAAAATATTCAATCAAAATCCATCAACTTATCGGGTGCGGGCTTGCGGAATATGCAAAGACGGATGGAGCTAATCGGTGGGAAATGTACCATTAATTCTGTCTTGAATAAAGGAACAGCAGTTTTTTTACAGTTGTAATTTATTTAACGAAACTGCAAATCACAACTAAAAGCCCATGAAACACACAATAGTCATAGCCGACGACCACGCCTTAATTGCCCAAGCCATTTCGGGATTGATCCAACGAATGGACGATTATGAAGTGATGTATGAGGTGGAAAATGGCTTGGAATTAATTGAAAAATTCAAGGAAAATTTGATTCCAGAAGTGGTTTTATTGGACATCAATATGCCAGAAATGGATGGCTATGAAACTGCTTTGTGGTTGAAAAATAATTATCCTGAAGTGAAAGTTTTGGCACTTTCGATGTATGACAAAGAGGAAGCAATCGTCGGAATGCTGCGCAATGGTGCAAAGGGGTATTTACTGAAAGGTTGCCGACTTTCGGAGTTGAAAAATGCCCTCGATGACATTACTCATAAGGGTTTTCATTACACCGAATATATTACCGACAAATTACTAAAAAGTTTAAATCCCGAAAAAGTCAAAGACCCATTGGCTGAAATGGGTTTGAGCGATCGTGAATTGGAATTTATCCGTTTCGCTTGTACAGAAATGACATACACCGAAATTGCCGATAAAATGTGTTGTAGTCCTCGCACCGTGGATGGCTACCGTGAACAGACATTCCAAAAAATGGGCGTAAAAACACGAGTAGGAATTGCGATGGAAGCCATTAAATTAAGGATTGTTTTGATATAGCGTTTTTCAGTATTTTTTGTAAATTTGTGCATGAAAATTCATCCACAAACACTCTTTTTTGTTGCCTTACAAATACTTTTCAGTTTTGCAATTAGGGCGCAATTTACCCGTCAAGATTCTCTCAGAGGTACACTTTCGCCGATTCGTACGTGTTATGATGTAACCTTTTACGACCTTAAATTGAAGGTCATTCCCATTTCTCAAAGCATCGAAGGTTCCAATACGATTTACTATAAATCTACCGCTGATTTCAAAAAAATGCAGGTTGATTTATTCGCAAATATGCAAATTGTCAATATTTCTCAGCACGATAAGCCTTTGAAATATAGTCGAGAAGGAAATGCTATTTTTATCATTTTTACGGATATTCAGAAAAAAGGTAAGGCGTATGCTATCAAAATAGACTATCGTGGAAAACCTCAAATTGCCAAAAATCCACCTTGGGATGGTGGGTTTTCTTGGAAAAAAGACGTGAATGGAAAAGATTGGATTGTGGTTTCTTGCGAAGGAACAGGTGCAAGTTTATGGTTTCCCAACAAAGACCATTTATCTGACGAACCTGACTCTGTGAGAATTACGTGTGCCGTGCCAAAAGGTTTAACATGTGTTTCAAATGGCAATTTACGGAGTACAAAAGAATTAAAAATAGAAACTCAAGTATCTGATAATAAACAACTTAATAATATTCCGCCACTGCCTTACACAGAATTTGAATGGTTTGTGAGTTACCCGATTAATAATTATAATATGACTTTAAATATTGCTGATTATGCCAATTTTAAAGATGTTTACACCGCTCAAGATGGAGAGAAATTAGATTTAGATTATTATGTTTTAAAACCAAATTTAGAAAAAGCCAAAGCTCATTTCAAGCAAGTAAAACCCATGTTGGCTTGTTACGAAAAGTATTTTGGAAAATATCCGTTTTGGAAAGATGGCTATGCCTTGGTTGAAACGCCTTATTGGGGCATGGAACACCAAAGTGCGGTGGCGTATGGCAATAATTATAAATCCAATGAATACGGTTTTGACTTTATCATTATTCACGAATCTGGACATGAATATTTTGGCAATTCATTGAGTTGCAACGACCACGCCGAGATGTGGATTCATGAATCTTTTACCACTTATATGGAAGCCTTGTACGTGGAATGTACGCAAGGTTACGAGAAGTCGATTAAATATTTAGAAAAGCAAAAAGCTGGAATTCGTAACGGAGAGCCATTAATTGGACCAATGGGCGTAAATTATTCACAACCCGATTCGGATATTTATTACAAAGGAACGTGGATGTTGCATACCCTCCGCAATCTGGTGAATGATGATAAAATTTGGTTTGAAACGTTGAAAGGATTGGCCGAAAAATTCAAAATTAGCCATGTCACTACGGAGCAAATTATACAGTATTTTAACGAAAAAACAGGTAAAAATCTTACGCCAGTTTTTGATATGTATTTGAGAACTAAGCATATACCAACGCTCCAATATCAATTAACGCCAAAAGATAATAATACCGTTGAATTGCGTTTCCGTTACAAAGATTCAACTGATACAATGCCCATTAAAGCAGGATTTGGGCTAACAAACTACGAAGTTATTACCCCAAATAACGAATGGAAAATTAAGATTTTTCAGAAAGTAGAAGGACAGGAATTTAAAATTGCTACGGAATTGTTTTACATTAAGGCGGAGAAGATTTAGTAAAAATTACATTTTAACTTCCTGAAAGTTTAATCCACCATGGATATTGTTTCGGGAAGTTAATCCATATTTCTTGAAATTTCAATTCACCTACTTCTTCAACTGACTAATCAACCAACTTTTCTGTTTTTCCATTTGCTCATTAAAAACCCAATGAGCAGATTCCAAGGCTAAAAATTGTTCTTTTGGAGATTTGATGACATTATAAGCTGCAGAAATTGAAGTTGGTGGACACACATCATCATTATAGCCAAAACTAAACATTACGGGAGCCGTAATGAATCTCGCAAAATTCAAGGCATCGTAATATTTGACGGTTTCCAAATTATCTTGATGACTTCCCTTTGTCCAAGCATTTTTGTCGGCAAAAGGTTGCGGCCAACCACCTGCACGCTCGTATAAGGTACCTGTCATATCGCACATGGCAGGATGAATCACGAAAGCACAGGTGACTCTTTTATCCAATCCAGCCGTTACCAACGACAACGCTCCTCCTTGACTACTGCCCGTTACACCCAAATTTTTACCATCCCATTGTGGCAGAGAAGTTAGAAAATCATTGGCTTTGAGACATCCCAAAAATACTCTTTTGTAAAAATAACGGTCTTTATCATTTAAATCTCGAACCCAATATTGATTGTTCCAACCCGCTGAAATATCATCATAATTTTGCTGTGGCATAATCACTGAAATCCCATGAATACCTATTTCAAAGGCAATAATATCCTCATTTGTTAAACCAATATCCCCATTATAAGAACGAACGCCCGCTCCTGGCACTTTCAACACTGCGGGAAATTTACCTTCCTTTTTGGGAACGGTCAAAATGCCATAAAGCCTTGCCCCAAGCTTCCAATTTTGCAAACTTACATGATAAACATTCACTTTATCAGTGCAACGTTCTGGCAATAAAACCATTTTTGTATCCATCGGAAGCTTGGTATTTTCTTCGATGGCTTTATTCCAAAAATCTTTAAAATCAGTGGGAAGCATCACAGTAGGTTCGATTTTTTCGGGAGAAAAACCTGCCGTAGTCCATTCCTTGAAAGATTTTCCTTGAAATTCAGTCTTTACCGTACAACGCAAAAAGCCTGCAACTTTCATTGTTCCTCCGTCAATCGTAAGCATTCCATCTTTCAAAACATCCTCTTTTACGAGCGTTGAAGGCATTTTTTCTGGGCCAATTTCATAGCTAATTTTCACGCCTTCCCAAAGCACATTTCCTTTAAAAATTTTTATATTAAATTTCACTTTTTTACCTACGGCATATTTCCAATCGGGGCGGTCGGGAGAAACCATAATTTTCACCCATTTTTCAGCGGGTGGTGGTTGGGCAATGATACTCCGAAAATTAAAAAAGAGGATTGAAAAAAACAGCATGAGCGTTTTCATAATGATTGAGAATTAAGGTATTTGAAAAGACAGCACAGGATTGAGCTTTCGCAAAACTATTAAATATTTGTCAGGTTTTAAAGGTTGTTATAGGGTAATTCCAAAACTAATTAACTGCTTATTTCAGTAGCTTTTTTAATAATTAGTCTTTTAAAATTATAAATTTAACTATTCAAAATATTCACAAAATGTCCGAAATATCACGTCGTAATTTCTTATTTCAAGCGGGTTTAATTACTACCGCTTCTATGATTTCTTGGGAAAGTTTAGCCAAAATACCCAATCTAAAATTAGCTTATTCTGCCATCACTTGGGGAGGAAAAGATTTGGAGGCAATGAAGGATATTGCCTCATTAGGCTTCAAAGGTGTTCAATTACGTTCAAACTCTTACGATAATTACAAAACTAAAGTCAGTGAATTGAAAGAGCAAATCTTGGCAAATGGTTTGGCATTACCCATGTTTTCGAGTGGCAATGTAGAAATTGACCCCGCCAAAGAACAAAGCACCATTGATATTCACGTGGCACATGCCAGTTTTGTGAAAGCATTGGGCGGAAATTCCATTCAATTAACAAATTCGCTTCGTAAAAAAGACTCAATACCTACCACGGAAGAACTAAAAAGATTAACATTTGTGATGAATGAAATTGGCAAACAAACGGCCGATTTAGGGATTCAAACAACTTATCATAACCACATGAATCAATTTGGCGAAACCCCCGAAGAAGTGGATGTTATCGTTCAAGCCATGAATCCAAAATATTTAAAATTATTGTTGGACGTTGCTCATTATCATCAAGGAGGAGGTAATCCCGCAAAAGCAGTTTTGGACTACAAAGATATTATTGATGCGCTTCACATTAAAGATGTACAGTCTCCGTTAGCTGATAAGCCAGAGGACAAAAAAGCTTATAAATTCGTGGAATTGGGACAAGGAAATGTAGATTTGAAAGCCGTTTTTGATAATTTACAGAAAATTAATTTCAAAAAATGGGCCATCGTTGAATTAGACGGTGTACCCGTTCAAAACCGCTCTCCAAAGCAATCAGGCGAGATTAGTAAGGTATTTTTGAGAGATAAAATTGGGTTTAAAATTTAGTTTTAAGGGTTGGGATTACGTTTGAATAGGGCAAATTTGTTTAAAAATGACTAACTTGCGAGACATTTTATCACTCATTTATCATGTCAACAAAGCGTAATCCTGCCATTGTTTTTATCTTTATCACCATTGTTATTGACGTTCTTGGAATCGGAATTATTATTCCCGTACTTCCCAAAATATTATTGGAACTCACTGGAAAGGGATTCAGTGAAGCATCACAATATTCTGGTTATTTGATGGCTTCTTATGCCATTATGCAGTTCGTTTTTTCTCCAATTATTGGCGGATTAAGTGACAAATTTGGTCGTCGTCCCGTTATTTTAGCTTCGCTTTTTGGCTTTTTCTTGGATTATATGATTTTGGTTTATGCCCCTACTATGGGGTGGCTTTTTGTTGGTAGAATTTTGGCAGGCATAACAGGAGCAAGTTTCACAACAGCAACGGCTTATATTGCTGATATTTCAAATGATGAAAATCGCTCAAAAAATTTCGGAATGGTCGGGGCGGCTTTTGGACTTGGTTTTATTATTGGGCCACCCATTGGTGGAGTTCTTGGTGATATAGGAACTCGGGTTCCATTTATGTTTGCTGCTGGATTATCCTTAGTAAATGCGCTGTATGGATACTTTATTTTACCAGAATCTTTATCCAAAGACAATAGAAGAGATTTTGATTGGAAAAGGGCAAATCCAGTGGGTTCGCTTAAAAATTTGGGACGATATCCAGCACTTTTGGGCTTAGTAGGAGCCTTGTTTTGCCTTCAAATTGCGGGACAAACGCACCCAAGTACGTGGTCATATTTTACAATGAAAGAGTTTGGCTGGAACTCAAAACAAGTTGGATGGTCATTGGCTTTTGTGGGGTTAATTGTTGCCATCGTACAAGGTGGTTTGAATAGAATAATAAACCCAAAAATTGGCGATCGGAATTCAGTTATTATTGGTTTATTGTTTTACGGAATAGGGTTTATGCTATTTTCAATTGCCACAAATGGCTGGATGATGTATATTTATATGATTCCATTTGGTCTGGGAGGTATCGCTGGCCCTGCACTTCAAAGTTTAATTACAAAGCAGGTTGCCCCCAATGAACAAGGCGAATTGCAAGGAGGAATTACAAGTTTACAAAGCGTTACCACCATTATTGGGCCTTTGGTAGCCTCAAATTTATTCTCGTATTATTCTGATGGAAAAGACCATTTACAATTCCCAGGAGCCGCTTTTTTCATGGCGGGCATACTAACTTTCTTAGCGTTGGCGATAGCTTTAAAATCATTTCCTAAAAAACAAGTAATCATTACTAAGGTTTAAAATCTGAGAATCAAATAATTTAAAAACTCCTCAAAATAGTCAATTTTTGAGGAGTTTTTTGTTGTAAAAATAACATACCGCCACGATGTTTAAGAAAAAAAATATTTAAACCTGCTACTTAATATCATTCATTATCAAGTGTAATTTCCGAAGTTTTCGTAGCCAAACATCCGCTCGATTAATTACCTTTTATCCTCTGTTTTTACTGATTATCACGATATTATTTTGTGATAAAATTTTTCGTGATTACATTTCCAATATAATTATAAATAGTGCCTTTTTTAAACGAAACTTAAACTAAAAACAAGGAAATGAGACTTACAAAAATTATCGCTTCGGCATTTGTTTTATTGGCAACTTCAGCTGCTTCTTTTGCTCAGACTGCTGATGAAATTGTGGCAAAACATATTGAAGCCATGGGTGGAACTGACAAATGGAAATCGTTGAAATCAATGGAAATGAAGAATAAATTTTCAGTTCAAGGTATGGATATTGATAGTAAAACCGTCATTGTAAATGGAAAAAGTCTTAGAACTGATATTTCAGTAATGGGTCAAGAAATTATTTCAGCAATCGACGGTGAAACTGGTTGGGCGCAACAACCCGCAATGATGGGCGGAACGGGCGAACCAGAAGATATGCCTGGGGCATTGGTAAAAGAAAGTAGAAAACAAGTGAATTTAGGAGGTTCGTTATTGAATTATAAAGAAAATGGTTCAACGGTAGAATTAGTTGGTAAAGAGAAATTAGATGGCGTGGATGTTTATCATTTAAAATTGACTGAAAAAAATGGTGATATTACGAATCTTTTCCTTTCAACTGCCAATTATTATACGCTAAAATCAGCTGGAAAAAGAAATATTCAAGGAAAAGATATTGATGCCGAAGTGAATTTTTCAAATTTTAAACAAATTGAAGGTTTAACTTTTCCGTTCACCATGGAAACCGCCAGTCCGATGGGTGGCATGATGACTATCGAAACGGAAACAATCAAATTGAACCCAACAATTGACGATACTATCTTCAAAAAGCCTGCAAAGAAATAATATCAAGATTTATATGTTTCAAAACCCTGTAAAACTCAAATTTTTGCGGGGTTTTCTTTTTGTGTTTTGTAATTTTGTACTGCAACCCGAAGTTTTCACCTCGGATTAAAACTAAAACTAACAAAATGTACAAATACATCCTTCAACCACTTTTATTCAAATTTGATGCTGAAAAGGCACATTATATTACTTTTAATTTGATTAAATTTCTTTTCAAAATTCCCTTTGTATCCCAAATTTTCAAGGCAACTTACCATTACGAACACCCAAATTTAGAGCGTGAAGTTTTTGGATTGAAATTCAAAAACCCCGTTGGTTTGGCCGCAGGTTTTGATAAAAATGCCGTCATGATTGATGAATTTGCTAACTTAGGATTTGGCTTCATCGAAATTGGCACCTTAACACCCAAACCACAAGCAGGAAACGACAAAAAAAGACTTTTTAGATTGAAAGACGACCAAGCCTTAATCAATCGAATGGGCTTTAATAATGACGGTGTAAAAGTGGCAGTTGAACAATTAAGAAAACGGAAAAGTGATATTTTGATTGGTGGAAATATTGGTAAAAACAAACTTACACCTAATGAAAATGCGGTTGATGATTATCTAATTTGTTTCCACGAATTATTTGATGTGGTTGATTATTTTGTCGTAAATGTAAGTTCACCCAATACGCCAAATTTGAGAGCATTGCAGGAAAAAGAACCTTTGAAGCAATTATTACAAACGCTCCAAAATGAAAACGAAAAGAAAGCAAAACAAAAGCCAATTCTATTGAAAATTGCCCCAGATTTAACGGATTCTCAATTGGATGATATTATTGAAATAGTACAAGAAACCAAGATTGCGGGTGTAATAGCCACAAACACAACTATTTCACGAGAAGGCTTAAAATCAGACGAAAATTTGGTGAAAGAAATGGGTGGATTGAGTGGTAAACCTGTCACAAAACGCTCGACGGAAGTGATAAAATATTTAGCTCAAAAATCAAATAAATCGTTCCCAATCATTGGCGTTGGAGGGATTCATTCACCCGAAGATGCGATTGAAAAATTGAATGCTGGAGCATCATTAATTCAGATTTATACAGGATTTATTTACGCAGGGCCTTCGTTGGCGAGTGAGATTAATAAGGCTTTGGTTAAAGGATAGAGATTAGTGTTTAGAGAATAGTTTTGAAAATAACATTCTGTCTGATAAAATTTTCATTTTTATTCTCTAATTTTTATTAAGGCTAAATTAATTCGTGCCTTTGCTTCTTTGTACCTGACTTCTAATAATTCTCAATAAAATTAATCGCCTTCCAAGCCGATTTCTCTATCAGATTTATTAAAAAATTCTTCTCTTTTTTCGGAGGGGTAAACTTTCCATAGGCAGGAATTATTTGCTTAAAAAACTGAAAATGATTTCTTAATAAAGCTTCATTATATTCTTTAAAAAATGGCTTTAAAGCAGGATAATTAGTTATTTTTGATGACTTTATGTGTTTGGAAAGTAAATCCGGTTTATCTGGCGTGTAGCCACTAAAATGGAAAAACATCAAATTTTCATTTCCATTAATTACATATTTTCCATTTACCACACTAACTGTTCTCTCATGAATATTCCAGTAAGCCAAATTGTACGCTGGATTATATTCTATTAATACTTTATCATAAAAAATCGGTACAAAATTGGCACACAATTGGTCAATTCCCATGCCATTACAAAAATCATAATAGCCATAATCCTTCAGGTGATTTCTCCACCAATTCAAGAATTTAAACGTATTTTCAGACCGCTTCATTCCCACAAAACCCGTGTTGTATAATCCTGCATTTAGAAACCGTTTTTCATTCCATTCTTCCTGTAAATCAATGGGTTGTGTGATGTGCGGAGTGATAATAATATCGTAAGAATCAAGGTTTTTTTCGATGGATTCCACGCTGTCCGTTATCCATAAATCGGTATCAAAATAGATGAGTTTTTCTAACGCTGGATATTTTTCAAAAAGATATAATCCAAAAACTGGTTTGCAAGCCGTGGCGACTTCCATAACCGTATATTCACCTTTAAAACCTGATAAATTGACTGGCTGAACTTCCGAAATAGGAATAATTTGATAAGGAATTTCAAAATCCATAACAGGCAATTCGTCCACCAAACCAATGATTAATTCATAATCTGGGTTCGTTTCCTTCAAAGATTCGCCCATTGTGAGGGCTTGATACAAATAATTAGCCGTACAGACTGTGTATATTAATTTCATATTTTATTCTAACAAATCGCCCAAAGCGGCAACGAAAGGGGCTTTCCAAGAGGCTTCTTGGTCTTTATACCGATGATAATCTCCTTTAAAAAGTAAATTTAAAACTGGAAATAGTCTCGCTAAATGAAAAGGGGAAAGCGTACCTCTGGTTTCGTAATAATTAATAATTTTATCAAAATGCTTGAAATTACGATTATCAGCATCAATTCGTTCCGATAAAGCATCTTTCAAAACACAAAAATAGTCTCTTTTTTCCAAGAAAGGAGCAAGTTTTTCATTTCGAGGGCGTGAAAATCTATCTTTTAATGAAACAGTTTTACCCGCTTCTTTTGCTTGAGTACCAATTTGTTGAAAACTATGTTGGCGATAAGAATTTAGTTTTTCCTCTATCAATCCAATTTTATCCAACATGGCAGCAACAATCGTTATCCAATTATCATGAATCATCAAAGGAATATGCGTTGGGAAAGGGATTATTTTCTCCATTAATTCCCTCCGAAATGCCATCATACAGCCCGCCGAACGATTGCCCGCCAAGAGTATTTCAACGCCATTACCATCTTTGAATTGCTGAATTTGTGGTTGATGAAAGCGGACTACTGACCAGAAGTTTTTGCCTAAACTTAGCCCCGATTCATCTGCCAAATCAGCATCACAAAAGACTGCTAATTGAGAAGGATTGTCTTGAAAATACGCATCAATTTTCGCTAATTTATCAACGTGCCAAATGTCATCTTGGTCGCACATTAGAATAATATCACCGCTACAAAGAGAAATGGATTTTTCAAAATTTTTGGTAACTTTCAAAGGGGAATTGTTAATGAAAACTTTGATATTCAACACATTAGAAAATTCCTTGATAATAGAAATGGTGTCATCCGCTGAGCAATCGTCAGTAATGACGACTTCAAAGGGCGGTAAAGCTTGATTCGCTAAACTTTGGAGTTGTTCCCGTAAAAATCTGGAACCGTTGTATGTACAGAGGGCGATTGATAAGGTTTGCAAAAGAGGTTATTTTAATGTACCACGATTCTCCAGAATCGTAAAATATTGCACCACAATTCTCCATATATTAAAAAACGATTCTGGATAATCGTGGCACAGAAAAAGTGGCTTCAGCGGGAATCGAACCCGCATCGAACGTTTAGGAAACGTCTATTCTATCCGTTGAACTATGATGCCATTATCTTTGAAGAACCCGCATCGAACGTTTAGGAACCGTTCCGTTGTGGAGCAATATTCTATCCGTTGAACTATGGTGCCTTTTTCAATTGACAATTGATAATGAACAATAACCGATTATTTTACAAATTTCTGCAAAATCGTTTCAATATAAAAGTATTTGGAGAATTTGAAAGCAAATTTTTATCTGTAAATAATTATCAACTGTCCATTATCAATTATTCATTAACCATTATCAATTTCTTCCGAAATCCAATTTGGGAAAATCAAAATGTGTTTTTCCTTTACTAAATTGATGATTGCTTCTCTCAACTCTTCAATATTTTCTCGTTGTTCAGCCGAGATGAAAACGGTGCGGGGTTGAGGAGCATTCATGAAAGAATTTTTTAAGAATTCAGTCACTTTTTCAATTCTAATTTGCTGATTTACAGGTTCATTACCAGAACCAATTTCCCAGTCATGAATCTCCACATCTTCTGCTGAAAACAAATCTATCTTATTGAAAACCAGAATAGTAGGTTTATCTCCCGCACCAATTTCTGCCAAAGTTGAATTTACTACATCAATTTGTTCTTGATAATTTGGGTGCGAAATATCAACTACATGAAGCAAAATATCCGCCTCACGAACTTCATCTAAGGTTGATTTAAATGACTCAATCAACTTTGTCGGCAATTTACGAATAAATCCAACGGTATCTGAAAGTAAAAAAGGAACATTCTCAAAGGTCACTTTTCTAACTGTCGCATCCACTGTGGCGAAGAGTTTATTTTCCGCAAAAACATCCGCTTTTGAAAGTCGCTGCATCAAGGTAGATTTTCCAACATTGGTATAACCCACTAATGAAACTCTTACCATTCGATCCCGATTTTTCCGTTGTGTCATCGACTGTTTGTCAATTAGCATCAATTTTTCTTTTAAAAATACAATACGGTCTTTAGCAATTCTTCGGTCAGTTTCCAATTCTTTTTCACCAGGGCCACGCATACCCATACCGCCTCGTTGTTTGGAAAGATGGGACCACATTCGGGTTAATCTTGGCAACACATATTGTTGCTGAGCCAATTCGACTTGGGTGCGTGCCTGAACAGTTTGGGCTCTCATCGCAAAAATTCCCAAAATTAGGGAACTACGATCGAGTATTTTTACTTCTTTAAGGAATTTCTCAAACTCATTTTCAATATTTCGGACTTGAATAGGCGATAAATCATCATCAAAAATGACCATATCTACATTTTTATCAATCACATAAGCGATAATATCTTGCATTTTCCCTTTCCCGACATACGTTTTGTTATCGGGTTTTTCTAATTTTTGGGTGAATGTATGAAGTGTATCAATTTTTGAAGTATCGGCAAGAAATGCTAATTCGTCTAAATATTCTTTGGTTTGTTCTGCGGTTTGTTTCTGTGTTTGAACAGCCACTAAAACGGCAGTTTCATTTTGTTCTTCTGTATTGTGCATAATTTAATATTATTGTTCATTCAATATCCCCTCATATCCCGTCAAATGCAAATAATTCTCTTCTTTAACTTCAAAAGTATGATTAAATTTATCAGCAATTACAACGACCTCCAAAGGTTTTAAGCTACCTTTTTTGGCTAATTCTTTCGATAAGGAAATCAAGAATTCTTTATTATTTTCTAATAATTCACGAGTCTCTTTTGTCAAATCTCGAATCATCCTCTCAATTGCCCAATCCGTAACACTCAAATCCATGCTATATGGCCCTGAATGGGCATAATAGGCTTGAAAATTTTTATCAAAGCCATATTTACGGATATATTCCATAATCATAGATGTGGCTTCCTCACGGTCGAAAGAACGAGAAATGGTTGCTTTTTCTTCTCCAAAAACGATTTCTTCGGCAATTCCTCCCGCCAAGAAAATTTTGATTTTATTGATAATATTTTCTTTCGATAAATGAATCAAATGCGGAAACGAAAACCCTTGTGCATAACGTGAAGCAACTCTCGACTTCAATTGTAACGGTGCAAGTCCCAATAAAATTCCGTAAACGATGGCGTGACCTGACTCATGAACGGCAATATTTGCGACCATATCGGGCGAGTTATCTTGACGAATTTGGTCAATTTTACCCACATAATCTAATTCAATTGTTCGTTTTCCAGCCAATTGAGAAATAATTTTCCTTTTCTCAAAATCATAATCTATCGCAATGTGCATGAGATTTCCCATGAATGCTTCGAACAATAATTTTGACAAATTTGCTTCAATAATATCCGTAATACTCGAAAAAACCGGTCTTACGCCTTGCACTGGAAAAACACCATTTTGATAAATTAGTTGATTTAGATTTTTTGTAATCTCGATATCTACCCCAAAATGTTCTTTATTTTTCTTCACAATTTTGACTAATTCTTCCGAAATTAGTTTTTCAAAATCAATCTTTCTTAAAGATTTGTAAATCAAATGAATATTGCCAAAACGGGCTACTTGCTCAGGTTTAAATTTGCGGGAAAGTGCATTTTTAACATCTACAATGGTTATTTTTTCGGTATATGCTCTAAAAATATCCGCTTCAATATCTGTCTCGCCCGTTTCGTTGGCCATCGAATAGGCTTCGTCCAAATTTCCCGAAATAATTATCAACGTTTTCGAGTGATTGATAGGTTCGTAAACCTTCTTTTCTTCACGAGTTTGTTGCATCATCATCAACACATCTTCTTCCCGCATTTCCGCTATTTCATTGACACTTTCTTTTAAATCAAATATCTTTTTTAGGCTTAGTGCTTCCCAAACGCCCACGGTTGCTTCATCATCATCCGAATAATTTGCACCCATCGGATTCATCGGGTCGGGTGGCATTGGCGGCGCATCTCGTAGCTTTTGCTTGCGTTTCTGGCGTTGCATGGCAGCGTATAGATAGCGTTGCAAATAATCATCAATTGACTCTTTTGCGTCTCTTTTTGCCAATTTTCCATCCGATAATAATTCCCAAAAATCCTGGAATCGGGTATTTAAAAGCGGTTTTCCTTCTGAATCTATCGTATAAAATCGCTGAATTTCATCGAACAGAACAATGGCAGGTTTAGCATTATTGATGCCATTTGTTTCTAAAATTGATGATACATTGCTGTTCCAAGTACTTTCTCCGTTCGAGAGTTCAACCTCTACAAATCGGTCTTGATATTCTAATTTTGAGACTAATTTTCTAATTAAATCCGTTTTACCTACGCCTGTCATTCCCCACAGATTGACAATGATTGGGCGTGTCAAAATTTCTGGCATTAAATACCAAATTTGTATATAATCTACTAATTCTTCAATGATATAGTCGATACCAATAAATTCACGTTTTAATTCAATCTTGATGTTTTCAAGACGTTGTTTTTTGGTGTTTATCTCTTCGAGATTTATGTTTATTTTAGGTTGAATTGACATACACTGGTTATTAGTTATTGGTAATTAGTTATTGGTTGATAGATTTTAGGATATGATTAAATGCTTATCCTAATAACTGATTACAAATAACCAATAACTAAAAACGAATACACAAATGTATTAACTAAAAATACAAATAATGTTTTACATGAAAGAATTAACCAATAAAATGAATTTGAAAATTAAATTGCCCTTCGGAGGACATTACTTATGGTAGTATTTTGAGGAAACCGAGAGGAAAAACTTAGCATAGAACTTGTCTTAACTTCATTGTAATTGCGCTTTAGAAAACATTTAAAAATTTATATTATAAAGTTGGGGGTAATTTTTGGAAAATGCAAATCTGGAATTAGTTACTGGTTATTTGTTATTAGTTAACGGTTGTTGAAAATCTTTACAAAACCCTAAATTCATAACTAATAACCAGTAACAAGTAACTATTTCAACGAAGCAATCAACTTCTCATTGTTGGCTACGTAATCATCATTTTTAGCTTCTTTTGCAGACAAAATAGACTCATTGGCAGTTTTAATAGCGCCAGCTTTATCACCCAATTTTGCTTGAATTTTTGCTTTTAAGTGCATAATCCAGAAGGCTTTTGGGTTGCTTTCGATTGCTTTATCAGCCCAAGAAAGTGCTTTTGTTAAATCCTTTCCTGTTTCAAAATAATAAGAAGCTGCTTGAAAATATGGACGGTTATCAACCGTCATGGCATTTTCAATTGACTTTGAAATTTTAGCATCAATATCAGCCGTTACTGGAAAAGAAATCGCTGTTTTTTCCCACATAATTTGAATATTAGCACTGGCAGGCATCACGTCAGCAATTTGCATCGTGAAAGTCTCAATGTTCATTGGTAACGTCATTGGTTTCACTTTGAATTTTGCTACATCTTCTTCGGATTTATAACCATCAACGCCCCAATTATTCAAGCCTTTGTTTAAAATGACTTCCCATTCATCTTTGTTTGGAACCGTATAAAGAACGTAAGAACCGGCCTTTACCGCAACTCCACCTACTTTTACATCTTCACCGAAAGTAACTTTAGTGGCTGCATTAGCGCCGGTTCTCCATAATTTTCCTAAAGGAGCTAAATCTCCGAAAACGACACGCCCTTTCATGTTGGGACGAGAATAAATGATTTCAATTGACGACAAAGCAAAATCTTGCTTAATTATTTGCGTTGTACTTGGAGCGGGAGTTTTAATCGCCTGAGCATTTGCCCCAAAATTTACTAAAAGTGTTGCTACGATAGCATAAAATATTTTTTTCATGATTATTGTTTGTTGCAACTACACAGATAAATTTTT
The DNA here is from genome assembly GCA_040403295.1 of Arcicella sp. Classification (GTDB taxonomy): domain Bacteria; phylum Bacteroidota; class Bacteroidia; order Cytophagales; family Spirosomataceae; genus Arcicella. The sequence goes on along the minus strand of JBBAKY010000048.1, from coordinate 10,277 downwards.
TTGTAGAGAAAAATAGTGTATTAATTTTTCTATAATCTATGCAGTTTTGTTAGATTAAAGTGCAAAGTTAAGGATTGTTTTATGAACAAGAATACCGTTCATGTAATGATCATTTCAATTTTACGCTTACTGAGCTTAATGTTATTCTTTGGAGGAACTTTCTTCTTCTTCGTCATCTTCATCCCCGTCCTCTTCTTCATCATCATCCTCGTCATCCTCCTCCTCTTCATGTTCATCATCTTCCTCTTCATCATCATCCTCATCCTCTTCTTCATTTTCTTCTCCAGCGATGGCAAAATCAAAATCATCTTCAGAAATGGCATATTCAGCACAAAGCTCTTCCAAGGCTTCGATAAAACCTTCAGCATCGGTTGTATCCAAGTAAAAATCATTCATGGTTACTTCAAAATTGCCGTCTTCATCTTCTTCCGAAATTTCGTAATCGAAAAAGAAATCTTCTTCCGTTTCGGTATATTCAATCATTAATGCTTCCAAATCTTCCACAAAGCCTTCTCCATCATTGGTTAATAAATAGAAGTCTTCGATTACAGTGGTGTCTTCATCGGTGAAAGAAGACGATTCATCTTCATCCCAAACTTCATCGCTATAATTTGATTCATCGATGGCTTTTATGATCCAAGAATCATTTCCATTATAATTTTCGTTAATCACATAATCGTAGGGAATAAAGCAATAACCTTTATCTCCCCATCCTTCGCCCCACGAATTGCGGACGATAAATACTTTGTCGGGATCTGAATAACCTACGGCCAACATGGCGTGCCAACCATCAGTTTCACGAACACTTTCCTTTTTCTTGGGCATTGGTACTCGCCCTTTATTGTTGCAAGCATCATCAAAAGAAGTGAAGGTATTTAAGGCAAAAGCAATTGGATGTCCTTCGGCAAGGGCATTTCTCCAAATATCAAGGTCCGTTTCAAGGGCTTGCGAATCGGTAATTTTGAAATTCTCACCTTCGGCGTAAGCGTCTTCGTGGGGTTCTTGCAAGATTAAATCTTCGTCATTGGGCCAATTTGATTCTGAACAAGCCCCGTATTCTTGCAAGCCTTTGATGGCTGTTTCCATAAATGACCCGCCATCTTCATCTTGCGCATCATCTAAATACCGGGCGTTATAATAGACAAACAAACGACTTACATCCGACTCGTCTTGCATCTCACGCTTGGCAATATATTCATAAGCACCTGCAAGGGCATTCGCTACGCAACTACTGCCTACTTGTTCTTCAACAGCAGTCATAAATTTGCGTAAATCAACTTTAGAGGGAAGGCTCTCGATTTTGCCAGTAAGATATTTTTTTGAATTGGCAGCGGCTTTAACTGGCGGTCGATATCCGCCTAATTTGGGTGATTTCATGGTGGTAATAAAATATTCTAATGTGTTATTAATCCGTAAATTGGTCAATGATAAAGAACATAAAAATGATAACTACAATATCAAAAACTGGCAATGCATTGATTTTTAGCGCTAAATTATAGTTTTGATTTTTAAAGGCAATCCAAGAAATAATTTGGGCAATAATTATCAAAATGGGCAATGCAGCCATACAACCAAACAGAATCCATGTTTTATTGGATTCCATAGAACCAGGGGCATCAAACATCATCGGCGACATCATGGCGCCAAAAATCGAAGGGATTAGAATAATAAGGAAAATTACATTTGTAACAATTACAGGGGTTTTCATGATTTTTGTGATTTAGTGATTGGGCGTTGAATACACCAATCCAAAGTAAAGTCATTTTAATCTGAAAATCAAATTAATGGTATTATATAACGCACCTATCAGGGCAGATTAACTTCAAAATCTTAGCATTTAGAAATAGGCCATCTAAGTTAAGTATTGCCTCGTTTAAGATATTTAGCTCTATTTGATGCTTTGGCAATATCTCACCATATTACCATTGGTCGATGTTACAGTACCACTTGGCGAGTAAGATTAAACTTGCAGAAAATTTGACGTAACATTACACTTTTAATTATTGTTTAAAAATCATTAATAAATTTTCGTTGGTCTCCCTTTGTTTAGTAGTATTTGTGCGTGATTTTCAACTGCTTGCATTTGAAGTTATATTAATTGAGCATCAAACTGAATTGATTACGGTTATCATTTACCCAATAAGTAATTAATTTCTTACACTCCATTAATTGTTGTAGGATGTAATATTTTTTCTGCGTAGCTTTGTTTCAATAAAAGTCAAATTGTAATTTATTCATTTATTTATTTATTTTGTCTTTATTGTAAATACAACAAAGGAACCATTTTATTATCTCTGTTTGTTGTAATATCAAGTAACCGTATTGGTTTTTTTTAAACGTTAGATTGTAAGCGTAAATTCTATCATAATTTCTTTATATGTATAAACCTTTAAAAAGGTAAAATTTCCTGCCACTAATTTCTATCAATTAGAAACTTGTGGATCAGATAGTGTTGTTGGTTTAAGCCAACAACCACTCATTTCTAATAATTATTCTGATCTGTTGTGAGCCTCAATGTTACCTAATCTCTCAGGAGCACACGGGAAAAGTATGTCCACTATTTTAGAAACAGTTTTGTATTATCCGAGTACTTTAAATAAATTTTTTTAACATCACATTAAACAACCAAATAATGAAAAAGTTATCCTTTGCAGTTATAACCTTATTAACTTTAGGTTTTCACGGCACTTTTGCTCAGACTTCTTCTTCTACTTCAACAGTAGATATTCCTGCTTATGCTTTATTAGGATTTACTGGAGCAGCAAGTCTTACGATGCCTTTCGTAGCAGCGTCCATTCCTGGAGCAGAAATTGTAGCTCCGGCGGACAATAGTACACTATGGTTGAATTATTCTTCTGTAACATCAACAGCAATCAGCCTTTATACTATTAAGGTGAAAATAAGTGCGCTTATTCCTGGTGTTGATATTAGACTTACGGCTGCTAATCCAGACATGACTACTGGTAGTGGTACGGGTGGTACTGGATCTGCTGCTCAAGTTATTACTGCAACTGACCAACCTATTGTAACGGGTATTGGAAGTTGCCAAACAGGTTCTGGTAGTGGTGCAGGAAGTAATCTAACGTACGCAATCAGTGTCAATAAGACCGCTTACGCTTCATTATTTAAAAGCGCACCGGTTGTTACAGTAACTTACACGATGGCAGAATAAGTAATTATCTGAAATGGATTTTGTTGGTTAAGGTAAATGTGTTTTACCTTAACCAATAAAATAGTATCTTATCGATTAATATAATATTCTAATTATTCTATGATTAATGGCAGTCATTATTTTGCTGCATCATTTTACAAAATTTTACCCCTTATTAATTGAGTTATTACATGAAAAAAAAATATCATTTATTTATTTTCGTTCTCTTTGTCTTTGGCTATTCTCAAACTTTTGCGGGGGTAGCAATCTTAAATGGACTTACCCATACCCACACTGGCGTGAGTGGCACTACGATTACGGGTAGTATTAAATTGAAAAATGAAGGTGAAAAAGAAAGTCGTATTTTGATTTATCAGCAAGATGTAATTCTTTCCTGCAAGGAAGCCGTTGATTATCAAGACATTGGTAGCCACAATCACTCATTAGGAAAATGGTTACAGACCAGCGTTGATGAAAAAGTAATGCTGCCAAATGAAGAATATGAAATAACCTATACCATAAAAGTTCCTTCTGGAACGGTTGAAAGCGGCACGTATTGGTCGATCATTATGATAGAAATGACCGATCAACTTCAAATAGAAAAGCGTCAAGGAATACAAATTGATTCAAAAATTAGGTATGGCGTTCAAATTTTGACGGATATTGGGGCATCGGAAAGTCCAAAAATGGTTTTTGAAAAGGTGGATTTTAAGCAAACCAACGATTCCACTAAGATTGTACAGATAAAATTGAAGAATGAGGGGCTTTTTCTGTCAAAAACAAAGTTAAGCATTGAAATTTTTAATGATCAAGGGGTGAAAGTAAAAGTGATAATCGGGCCACAGAAAAAGGTATATCCGAGTTATTGTAATGATTTTGACATAGAATTAAAAGACATTCCCAAAGGCAAATACAGCGGAATCTTAGTGGCGGACAACGGCACGGATTTATTTGGAGAAAATATAAATATTGAAATTATTTAAAAAAATAAGAGAAAACGAAGCATTGTTACTTTATTCATCGTACAAGTCTTGATTTAATTACCTAACCACTATTTTACTTTATTTAAGGAGCAAAACATTCAGTTTTAACTGAATGACAAATACGTATATAAAATACCGTTAAAAAAAGCAGTTTTTAATAATACTTTTATGCCCCTATCTGTCGTCTTAAAATACGTTTAATTATTCATTGTCTTTTATTGACTTTGGAATAATTTATTGGATAATAAGACACGTATAACCTAACACGATAAGGAGTGTATGGCTGCCTGACAAGTTGAAAATATCAGTATCAGCAATTAATTGATAATTGTTATTTAACAAAGTAAAAATACTGAATTTAGCATTACTATCATTTTTGAAAAACATTTTCACGCTACCACATTAAAGTTAAAGTGTTTAAAATAATCTTGAAAAAGCTGTTGCCTATACTTATATTTGTGGTGCTATCATTTGATATTTACGCCCAAAATTTTATAAGTATACAAGTATTAAATCCACCGAATAAAATAAAACCTGGACAATACTTTACGCTATTTCTGGAAATGAAGAGTAATACTCATTTTGAAGATAATGTAGAAATTGCCATTGCATTGCCTGAGGGTTGGCGTATTTTGATGAGCAAAAAACCAAGTGTTTTCAAAGGACAGCAAAGCGTAAAATTTATTTATACCATTGCTGCCTCGAGACTTGCGCCACAGGGTATGTATAATTTGGCAATAAGTGCCATAAGTGAAGGGCATAAAATTGAGAATAAAAATCAGATTGTTGAAGTTGAAAGCGTTCGAAAACTTGAAATATTGGCGCTGAATGTACCCGAATATATTAAAGAAGGAGATACCCTAAGTGTAGCGTATGTGATTCAAAACTTAGGAAATACCTCCGAAAAGATTATTTTAAAGACTTTTTACGGAAAAATAGAATTACCAAAGCCAGATACATTAACAGAAAATATCAACAAAATTATTTCCGCTAAACACAATAAGAAAGCGGGTCCCAAAAGTATTGAAATAAAACATAAAATTGATTCTGTTACCATTGAACCCAATAAATCTTTGCACGTAAAAGTTGTACAGATTATTCCAATGTCTAATAAAGATTCATGGAATACTTCCTCTGATTTACAAATAATCATGAAAGATTCAATACATCCTATTTCAAAAACAGTTTCGATTTCAGTATATTCCAGTAAGATTAAAGAAGGAGACCCCTACTTACGTTTCCCAATTGAAATGAGCGTATTGTATAGTAATTTTAAGTTTGGAGATAAAAGTATATCGGGTTATCAATATGATTTTAGAGGCAAAGGAGATTTAGATATCGCCAAAAAACATTATTTAAATTTTATCATACACGGCCCTAATCAATTAAACACACCTTCTACGAATAGTTTTGACCAGTATTCGTTTGAATATGCTTTTAAGAAAAAAACAGTCATTACAGGCGGAGATTATGCGCTGAAAGTAAATAATTTGACGGAGTTTGGGCGTTTTGGGAGAGGAATAAGGTTGGATCACGCATTCAAAAAGATGGAATTTTCATTATTTTACGTCAATCCAAGGTTTTATCCAAGACAAAGAGATACTTACGGGGGTATTTTTACGATAAAGCCCTCGACAAAATTCACGCTTTCGTTCAATATGTTATCTAAAACTTTAGTGGATAATAATTTAGACGTTTTTGGGGCTCATTTTTACGGATTCTCTGCGGCATTGCACCTTAAGAATTTCACGCTTGACAATGAAGTTTCAAGCAGTTTTTCACAAGGAAAAACAGATTTTGGGGTCTTTAATCGGATGAATTGGCGAATCGGTCGTTTACAAATAAATAATGATTTAATTTATACGGGGAAAAATTTTTACGGATTTTATAAAGACAGTTACTTATTAATTAATAGCCTAAATTATTATTTATCAAAAAAATTGAGCGTAAACTTGGTGAGTAATATAACTCGATTAAATCCAAGTAATGATATTACTATATTTGGCATTTCGCCTTATTCCGAGAGTAATATGCTATCATTGAACTATCAACTTAATAAGTTCAATCGTGTATTTTTGAGTTATGAAACACGGGAACGTGAGGATAAATCAAGTTTAAAACGCTTTTATTTTAATGAATCCTTTGGTAGAATAAGTTATAATATCCGTACAAAAAAGTTTACGTTTGGGTATGAAGCAAGATTAGGTACATCTCAAAATCTTTTAGTAAAGGCCGATTCTTCCGTAAATCAGCGGTTAATTCAACATACGGTTCAGCCACTCATGGAGGTACGTCCGGGGGTATGGATTGGTGGATATTTTGATTACCAACGAACCAGTAAATTCTCGGATGATAATGTTGCAAGAAATTTTTATTATTATGGTGGCTCGTTAAGAGTAGTTTTATCCAAGATTTTTAATGCTTCTGTGATGTTCCGAAACAATTATGCACCCGATGAACTCACAGAAATAAAGTCATTTTTAAACATCAATGCTAATTTACAATTAGGTAATCATGATTTAACGTTTACGGGTGGAGGCGCATTTGTGCCTAATGCGCAAATAAGTAATCAAGACAGCCATTTTTTTGCCTTAAAATATGGCTTCAAGTTCGGCGCTCCCATCGCTCGCAATAAAAAAATGGGTAGTATTAAAGGGCAAGTAGTAGGGCTGAGTGAAGATATTAATCTAAAAGGGATTATCGTGCAATTAGGAAACAAGCGTTTTATAACTGATGCCAAAGGCTCTTTTCAGTTTAATAACTTAGTTCCCAGTAAGTATTTTGTCAATTTAGTGCCCTCATCGATTGAATCAGGGGTAACTACTTTAGGACAGGTACCCTTAGAAATAATCGTAAAATCTGATACCATCTATAAAATTACGATTCCCCTGACAAAAATAGCAGCGATTAAGGGAAGAATAATTTTTCAGAAAAGTGAAAGCCCAGGAACCATAGATATTACAACACAAAAGCCCGTAGTATTGGTAAAATTATACAACGAAAAAGAAACATTTCTGACAGAAGTTGATAGTAAAGATGAATTCTCATTTAAAGAAATAAAACTTGGTAAGTGGCAAGTTTTAGCATTGATCCCTGGCCAATTAGACCAATTTTCAATTTCGTACTCACACCAATATATTGACTTAACAGCTGATATTGGAAAAGAGGTAATAATTACAATCATGCCCAAAGAAAGAAAAATTAATTTTTCTAACAAAACGCATGTATTAACCACAGAAAAAGCGATGATATTTCCAAAAATCGATAGCGTTAAGGCCGTAGATATTCATAAAACACATCGTCTGTTTCCAAAAATAAGGATAAAACTCCCCCAAAAGAGAAGTATTGGAATTGACTTAAACTATGACCCATTACATCAATTTTTCAATCATAAATCACGGGAAAAAAACGTCAATAATAATTACATCAAAAAGAAAGAAAATGAATTCTTCTAACAAAATGCATCAGTTATCTATAAAAAGATGAGATATTTATTTTTTTTATTTTTTTGTGGATACCATCAGTTAAGTTTTTCACAAGTCAGTGCTAATATTGGAGTCACTTTACCCTCGATTGCGCTATTAGATATAGAACCCAAAGGAGGGATGATTAATTTAAAATTTAACAAACCTTCTGAAGCGGGAAAAGCCATACAAAATAGTGAAAGTAGTGACATAACATGGTTAAATTTTACTTCTGCTCTTCCTTTAGGTTCAAGCAGATACGTATCGGCTCAAATTACTTCGGGAAGGTTATCATCTGGTTACGGAATTATTTTAGAGACTTCCAGTTTTACGGGAGCGGGTTCGGGAGTTTTGGGCAAGAGTGTACCTTCCGTTATTTTATCGGATTTGCCAGTCAGAATCATTGATAATATTGGTGGAGCATTTACAGGAGATGGTATCAATAATGGATATAAACTAAAATTCTCACTCATGATTAATAATTATAGTTTACTAATAAGTGGGAGTAATTTTCATACAATCGTTTTCACTTTAACGGATAATTGAGGAATGAGGATGATTCTTTTTTCTATACCTCTATTCCTATCAGTTATTTGTATTAAAGCGCAAACAATTAATGCAACAGGAAGTTGGTCGGTGTCGGTACCATCAAATACGATTTCTGAGCCGGGAAACGATTATGATATGAGTTTAACAAGTATGGCAAACCAGACAATGTTGGATATTACAATGGCAACAACAATTAGTTGGCGAGTAGATGTTCATAAACAAGATTCATTCTGGAATGCCTTCCTTACTTTATGGATTCATAAAACGGGGGATGGTATGGGGACATCAGAGAGTTCAATACTGCCCATTGGCTTAACTCCGTATCTACAAGTTAGCAACTTGGGGCAATTATTTTTTGCGGGGACAAGCAATCATGCAAATATTCCTATTCAGTATGAAATAAGGGGTTTGTCAGTGTTAATTCCCGCTTCAACTTACGAAACGGTAATTATATATACCATTACTGAGTATTAAAAACATTCAAAATCAAGAAAGAATAGTGCGGATGATTTTGAGTTATTGAAAGAGTACCTTTTAATAAAGGTCATGTTGGCTATAACATATAAATTTCAATGTAATGGCAAGGTAAAAATTCCTTGCCATTCTTTTGTCCAATTCTGAAAAAGCGGTACAAGATTTCAAGAATTAAACTCACAATTTTTAGATAATAAGTATTCGTCGTTAGACATTAGTTTATGTTTGTAGATATTATAATTGCTTGATTAACAGCGAATACAACTCTAAAATATCCCCTTCCTTCGTATGGTGTCCTGTAGCCCAAACCCCATTCAATATTTTGAACGATTCCTTGTATTCAGCTTCGTTTTTTATTACTTTAATTTCAGAATTTTCAATAAGATATTTAGTAACTTTCTGTTGTTTTAGTATCTAAACTTTCGGCTTTGTCATTGCGAGGCACGAATCGGAGTTTCGTGCCTCGCAATGACAAAGCCCATAGGTAAAGGCTTTTAAATATCCTTTCATTATTCCGATAGCGAGCAGACTCTGTCTCCCGACCAGCCAACTTGCGTCAGCAACTCATCAATTTAAAATAACCCTTAATGTTTTGGAAATTAAACGCTTGTGTTGCTGACGCAAGTTGGCTGGTCGAGAGACACAGTCACGGGGACGGAGTGGTTCTACCAGCCGAGGAAATAGACTTGTCAATAGTGACTTATCATCAAGTTTTTTGCTAAATGCTTGAATTTTTGGAATTATATCAATTAGATAATAAAGCATGATAATTTGGTTATTTTTACCATTCGACATAATTCAAAGCAAAATTCCGAACTACATATTTCAAATCCCCCACAATTTCCAAAATATCCCCCAAACCCCAAAAAATAAGGGTCAGGATTTCACAATCCCAACCCTTAAATCAATTCAAATAAAAAAACTATACATTCATAAAATCCCCCCCAACAATCTCTTTCAACCCTTCCGTAGAACGATTAAATTCATAAGCGTAAGATTCTACTTTTTTCCCTTCAAAATTTATGTCAATCGTATTTCTGATGAAAACACTATTTACGTTATCGCTGGCAAAAAATTCTTCGTATTCGTCTAAAATCGCTAATAATTTGATTGGACTGGTTAATTTGTATAACTCCCCAATCGTCTTATCTGCCTGATTATCAGTTGATACAAATGCGGGATAGCCTTCTTCTTCAATCATAAATAATTTACCTTGTGCCTCTGCCATTCCGACAAATTCTGAATTTTTCTCAATGAATTTGTGCAATTCGTTTCCTGCTTCTTTGCGTAATGTTCCGTAAACAAAAAGGTATTCATTTTTATCAGGCTCGGGTAATCTTGCTTCTTCAACGGTCAAAACTAAGTCTTCTTGTTCCACTACCGTTCCTTCAGTTAGCACGACTCTGCCCACAATTCCTTCGTAAGGCGATGATACAATTGATTCCATTTTCATGGCTTCAATGATATACAACGGTGCATTTTTCTTGATTTGGTCGCCCGCTTTTACCAAAACTCTACTCAAACGTCCTTGTAACGGAGCGCCAATGTCGCCTTTGGTAGTCGCCTTCACGTGTTGGGCTTTCACAATCTTGATGGTTCTGTCCAAAACCTTGATTCTACGAGCTTGTCCGTTTAGTTCAAAAGTGATATTTCTTA
>JBBAKY010000047.1:21482-27157 GCA_040403295.1 Arcicella sp. | reverse complement strand
AAATGATAATACCAAAACCAACAATCCCAATACCCGAATCCAGATTTCGGAAGTAGGTTCAAGTCCAAAGGTTGCTAATAAAAAGTTAGGAATGAATAACAATTGTAAGCCCGAAATAAGGACATAGGCAATTTGTCCAAGAAGTGATTTATAGTATTTTTTCTGCATAGTTTTTGGGTTTTAAATATCTGATAATCAAGTTACTAAATATTTTTATCAAACAAAAAATAAATAGTGTTTCACTGCTTATACTAACCCAAATGGATAATCGAAACAAGTTTTAATGGATTTTAATAATTCCAAGTTCATCGTTAACACTACACCGCCCGATTTTCCATTGATAATTGTTGTTAAAAGTCTCCATAATTAACTTGCAGACATAATAACCCTAAGTCTAAACGCCACAAATCGACTACTTGGTTACGGTCATCCAATACGAATTGTACGAAAAATTGCCTTTTGACATGAGCTTCGTACAATTCTTTTTTTACCACCGAATCCTTCCGAATATCGCCCGTTTTACGCATATACAAGGCATTATACGGAATTTTGTTGTACGATAACCAATTCATCGTTTGACTTCTTGAAGAGTCTTCTCTCCCCGACATTAAGATTATTTTTACGCCTTTTTCGTGGTACGTTTTCACAATTTCTGCCACAGGAATATTTAACAAATCCGTCTCACAACGTTTTGCATCAAAAGGGCTTCGGTCGTGAATAATTGCCAAAGTTCCGTCCAAATCGCACAGAATAGCGGGTGGTAAAGTATCGTCTTGTTCTTGATAATGTGGACCACGCTCGTCTTTCAAAATATGTTGTTTATACATTCGAATAATCACATCTCGACCCACTTTTTTATCCCTTTTTTCGTCCCGTTCCAAACATTCATCCAAGGTTGTATCAAAACCTTTTATCTCAATATTAACCTTATCACCCGAATCCTTCATGTATTTTTGAACGACTTGCGTAATCCGTTCAATCGGTCGATCGGATAGATTAGTATCGTCAATTACCACGTGTTTTCCTTCTTTCAGAGCCTCTACGAGCATAAAATCACGGACACGTTCCACAAATTTTTCGTTGGGATTGCTGTGCATTGAATTATCCAACATGGCTCGTAATTCGTCTTTATTTAGTCGTTTCCAAGCGTGTGGATTTTCAGTTAATAAATTTCTGGCAAAAGTAGATTTTCCGCTTGCGGGTAATCCACGTAGTATTAGTAGTTTTTTCATTTTGTAAAGCTGTGAGATGTGAGCTTTGAGCAATGAGTTTTACCCTGCCAAATACGCTCTAAATCTCCATACAATATTCTTTTCTGAATTTTAAATATTATGTCACATAACCGCTGACGAGGTAAAAACTGTCGTCAGGGTCATCAGACGAAACCCTGACGACGGTTTTTACCTCGTCAGCGGTTAATTCCAAACTTTGAAATTTAAGTTTCTTTAATCTCAATGCTCATAGCTCATTACTCACAGCTATAACGCACCTCCAACAACAACTCATTCACAAAATCCTTATCCACATCGTCGGGCAAATCACTTTTTTCAAAGTAGGAATTTAGTCTTAAAATATCCGCTTCAGCTTTTTCCATGAAGCGTTCCAAATCAATTTCTCCTCTCCGTATTTTTAGTAAATCTTGGGCATTTGGTCGTCTGACGATGATGGTTTTTTGTTCGGCAATTTCCAAAGCCATATCCAACAACCGCTGACAATGCAAGAGATTTTTACCATCAATTTGTTGTCCGTGATTTTCAATATCCACGTAGCGTTGCGTATTGCGGTTTTTCAGCCAGTCGGTATATTGCACAAAATCCTTGCAATGACTTGAATATCCTTCCTTGTTAAAATACAAAATCGTTAAATCCTTCTCCCCTTTTGGTACGGAACTCAATCTGATATTATCACCATTTTCAGCCATAATTCCCCGATAACCCAATTGCTTCGAAGCATCATAATGCAGGGCGTAACAATCCTTGAAATGGGCTAAATTGACCAATCCACAACGTTTTTCATCTAAATTATTATCCGATAAAAAGGTTTCCAAAGGCAAGGTTTTACCATTTTGATACACAAAACAAAAATCCATCAACGACTTCCGAACCATTCTTTCTTTCTCCCAATTCATCTTTTTGTCCAACCCTTTCGCTTTTTTGATTTGGGCAACGGCATATCCGCCAAAAGAATGTAAACACTTCTTTGTCAAGAATTTATCACGATGTTGCAGGATTAAATCAAAAGCTGGATGTTTTTCGATGATACAATCTTCGGGCATAAAAAGCAATTCCAACATCGTAGGATTTGCCGATTGAAGCAATTGCAAAAATCGCCGAACTTCATAATAACATTCGTCTTTGCTGACTTCGATTTGCTCTTTGTAGCTAAAGCCCACCAACTCACGAGTGGGCTGCACATACACTCCTTTGAAGTCAGTGTCCGACCCAACCGTATTTGTTCCGTAGGCTTGACTTCCAACGATGGTTTTGAAGATTATTTTCATTTTTGTTTTAAATTGTATTGAAATAATTAGCCCACAGATTGGACAGATAGAACGGATTTTCACAGATTTAGTTTAACATTTTATCCGTGTAAATCTGTTAAATCCGTAAAATCTGTGGTCTAATTTTTCGTAATTCTCTTTTCACTCACTCTTTTAACTTATTCGCAAATGGTTTTTGATAATCAGGTTTAATGATTTTCCAGATTACTTGGTCGTAAGGTTGTTGGTCTAACATTTTGAACAAAACAGAAGGAAATTGACAAGTTTGGAAATAAATAGCCGTCGTTTTTCTATCTTCTAAAATCTTAAAATCCAGTTTTGCTTGTGCTTCAATTTCGGCAAAATTATCCAATAATTTTGCGTGCGTAATTTTCACCCAATCATAAAATTCATCAGGAACTCTATCCAAAATTGGCAATAAATCTTGTCCTTCTTTCAAATATTCCCAAATATTCAAAGTAGAAACTTGCGTAATAATTCGGTGAATGCGTTGATATTCATCAAATTTAACTTTCAAACGATATCCATTCTTGAATTTTACGACAAATCCTTCTTTATTTGCCTCTTCCAATTCTTTCAATTTCGACAAATCGTTTAAACCATCGTAACGATTTACCATTTCAAAACCGATATTTTCCAAAGGAGTTTCAACGCCAGTTTCGGTATCAACAATTGCTAATAAAACTAATTTTCGTTCATTTCCATAATCCAAAACAATACGGTTTTCGGGATAAATAATCTCGAATAAATACGTTTTTGATTTATCCAATAATGGAATCACGTCCGTATATTGTGTATGTAACATCTCCGTTGCCACCTGCGACTGCTCACTTACAAATGACCCACGAGTAGCGATATGCGGCTTGTTTTCAATCCAATATAAAACTCCCAAAGAACCATCCATTTTCTCAAAAACCTCAAAGAAATCATTTGGGACGATTTGATTTTCAAATTCTCCCAAATTAAAAAACTTCTGAAACGGACGAGCCACGATTTTATAATCACCATCCAAAATTAATCCACGGCACGCCAAAGTAATTTCATTCCAAACACGGTCGTATTGAGCTTTTGCAGTATAATTATAAATATACAAATCCGCAGCTGGGTGTTTGTTTACATTGATGTAGTTATCGGCAATTAGTTGGTTTAGTTGTTTTGTGTTCATTTTGATTGATTTATGATACAAAGTTAAAAACTCACTACGCAGTCTATCTGCGTAGATAAAAAATAATTTAGATATTTATAAAAATTCACGATTTGCAAATTGCGAATCGTGAATTTAAAGGCAAGCAGATTTTAGCAGATAAATAAATCCTTTTAAATCTGTCTTGCTTGCATCAGCGTAATCTGCGTTCCAATCTGAATTTCAAATCTAACCAAATGCCCGCAAACCGCAACGCCCTCATCCGCTACAAAACCATTGATACTTGTCTAAGAAACCGATTCATAAAATGGACGTTGGAAGATTTAATCGAAAAAGTATCGGATACGCTTTATGAATATGAGGGCATCGAAACCATTAGCAAGCGAACAATCCAGAATGACATTCAGATGATGAGGAGTGATAAATTGGGCTATTTTGCTCCAATCGTAGTTTTAGAGAAAAAATATTACACTTACGAAGACCCAAATTATAGCATTACCAACATTCCAATTTCAGAAAATGACCTTTCCAGCATGAATGAGGCCGTTGAAATGCTAAAACAATTCAAAGGCTTTTCGCACTTTGAACAATTGAATGAGGTCGTTCAAAAATTGGAAGACCACGTTTATTCGGTAAGAAAAAAGAAGAACTCAGTAATTGATTTTGAGAAAAATGATAATCTTAAAGGGCTTACGTATTTAGATATTTTGTACCAATCGGTGGTTCAGAAAAAGGCAATAAAAATGACTTACCAATCCTTCACCGCAAAAGAAGCAAACGTATTTTTCTTTCACGTTTGGTGGCTAAAAGAATTTAAAAATCGTTGGTTTGCCGTGTGTGTTCGCAAAGCAAACGGAGGAATTTCAAATTTGGCTTTGGATAGAATCATTGACGTGGGATTATCGAATGATGTGGAATATGCTGATAATGAAGGTATTACACCCGAAGAATATTACACAGATGTAATTGGAGTAACGGTAACAAACCTCCTCCCGATGAAATTAAAATTATTTGTCGAAAAATCACACGCTCCATACGTGAAAACAAAACCGCTGCATTATTCCCAAAAAGTATTAGAACGCCAAGAAAAGAGCATCATTATCGAAATCAACGTACAACATAATTATGAATTAGAACGAGAGATTTTAGGCTTCGGGGAAATCATGAAAGTACTTGAACCAGACAGGTTTGCAAAGAAAATTAAGCACCGATTATCGAAGGGAGTTATGAGTTATGAATTGGTATCATTGCGAACGTAGTGACACAATCTGTTAATTATGAGTAGAAGATTTCAAACTCAATTGCACCATTTCAACAGATTGCTTCGTTGCACTCGCAATGACAGCACTTATAGAACTAAAGATTCAAAACCCCCTTACGCCTCCGAGAAACAGTAGCAATAAGGTTATTTTGCATAATTAATTGGTTTTCGTCATTATCATAATCCAAGACAAATTTTGGATTTACCATAAAAGATTTGTGAACTCTTAAAAATCCTTTTGCTTGAAGAATATCTTCATAAGAATGAATACAATGGGCATACATTCGGGTTTTACCATCCTGTAAATGAAAAAGGGTATAATTTCCTTCACCTTTAAGCATGACGATACGGTCAATGAATATGGCAATGTTTCTTTTAGAATCGACGGTCAAAAGAGCGTCACGATGTGCTGTTAGATTAGACATAAGTTTTATTTGAGATAAGACGTTAAAGGGAATTGGGTTCATTAAGCAATCATAAAAAAACCTTTACAACTACTTAGTCGTAAAGGTTTTTTATTTGGTAACAGATTTTGAGGAAATTTTGAAAAAATATCTAAGAGACAGTGACGGGAAAGTTTTTAAAACAAAAAGTCCTCACAAATTTCTTTATGAGGACTTAAGATGGTGGTCTAACAAGGATTCGAACCTTGGACCCCCTGCTTGTAAGGCAGGTGCTCTGAACCAACTGAGCTATTAAACCAATTTTTACTTTAATGGTGGTCTAACAAGGATTCGAACCTTGGACCCCCTGCTTGTAAGGCAGGTGCT
>JBBAKY010000047.1:0-21382 GCA_040403295.1 Arcicella sp. | reverse complement strand
CTTGGACCCCCTGCTTGTAAGGCAGGTGCTCTGAACCAACTGAGCTATTAAACCATTTCCCGTTTCTTTTAACGTGGTGCAAAATTACGGCTTATCAAGTAATTATGCAAGCCTAAATATCTAAAAATTAACAATAATTTTATTTGCGTTGATTATCAGATAATTAGCAACGAAAATAAAATGAATAATCTTACGCATACTGCCGTTTCCGCCAATATCCTTTCAATAAACCAGCCAAAATCAATATGACAATCGGAATAATGAGATTAACGACTTGCCAATATTCACGTTCGTCTTGCAAAGCTACTTTATCTAATGGACGCAAAACTACTTCTTTATTTCGTGCCGTGATTACGCCATCATCATCCAAAAGGTAATCAATGGCATTCAAAACAAAATCTTTATTGGCAAATGTATTACCCGAATATTTATCAAAACCCAAAGGCAATGGGGTATTTTGTTTTTTGTCGAAATCATTTACAGGAATATCTCCATCCGAACATACAATTATTTTTGATGGTTTTCCTGTTGCTTTGAAAGTAGCAGAACGTGGGTCGCTCGGTAAAATTCTATTGTTGAATAATGATTCAAACTTGCCTTCCAACAAAATCCCAACGGTTTGTACGCCCGCTTTGTATTCGTTGGCATCTAATTTTTTATTCGCAAAATTATAACTCATCACCGCAGGCGCTTTCAAAATTTGGGTGTATTTTGAAGTCATTAACAAGGGAATTTTCGTAATACCATTGGCTCTGACGGTATCTAATGACCCAACGTATTTAGTGTAAACAGCATCTAAATTCTTGACAATTGGCGAGTTGCCAAAAGTATTTATCAATGGATAATATTGCCATGGCACAAGTTGAATATTGGCTTTATTACCAAAATTACCAACATCTAAAGGAATGGCGGCACACATTTGGGCATCTTTAATCAAATTTGGGTTTAGGCGTACACCATATTTAAAAAGCAAATCTTCTAAACCCACACTCTGAACTTGCGCCAGACTTCCCTCTCGTGCCACAGAATCCACTTTAACGGCATCCATAAAGAATAATGCTTTGCCGCCATTGATAATAAATTGGTCAATTTTATATTTATCATCGTCACTAAAAACTTGGTCAGGTTTCATCACTAACACGGCATCCAAACCATCAAGTGTGGGCGATTCTCGTAAATCAACGGGATAGAGTTCGTAGTTTTTCTTCAATGCACCAATTAAATCCAATTGATTGACTGCGGGTAGTTTTGAATAATTGACAAAAATACCAATCTTCTTTTTCTGAGTAGCCGTAACATTCTTGATGGCAGAGGCCAATTGATATTCAACGCCTTCATAAGACTGATTAAGAATTTCTTGGGGTGATGACATTTTATTACCTTTCAACAAAAGCGTGGCAATTTCTTTGTCTTTGTAGGTAATTACGGCTCCTGGAATAATCAAACTCTGGGTTTTCTTACCGTCCTCGGTTGCCATCGCATTGGTGGGTGGAATACCTTTTTGAGCCAATTGAACTATTTTTTCGTTACGAGTTTTTTCGTCTTTATATTCTGAATTAAGGTCAATAAAAGCATATTTTATTTTTGTTCCTCCATAAATCTGAAATTCATCTAAGGTTTCATGCACAGCATTTTCCAAGCGTTTGAAGCCCGCAGGAATGCCCTTACCCGTCAGATACACCTTCACATATACCTCATCATCAAGGTTTTTGAGGAGGTTTTTTGTGGCATCATTTATCGTAAACCGTTTTTCTTCGGTAAGGTCTATTCTGAAAAAGAAGTAATTGGCAAGGACATTTAAGCCAATTACTGCGGCAATTACGAGAAGAATTTGAAGGATTTTATTTTTCATGTGGTTGTAAACAAGAATGGCACGCAAAATATAGTTTTTACTAAATAGTTTTCTGATAACGCTTATAAAGAAAAGTTATTTTAATCGTTTATATTTCTTCAAAAGTGTGCATTTTTTGATGGTAATAATTTCAATTAATTCTTCTTCAATAATATTCATTGCGATACAAATCTACAAAAATCATTCTCAAATCATTCATTTTACCTCTAAGAATCCATTGCTCCTACTGTCTTTTGCAAAGACTTCGAAATCACCAAAGCCATTGCTTCCGCCGATTCGGTGGCAAATAGATGCTGCGTCATTTGTAGAAGATTTTCATTGTAGAAATCGGGTTTAATCGTCTCATTATTAAGCTGATAAATAACATCACAAACCACTAAATGATATTGCCGAGAAATGACATCGTAAATAATAATTGGATTTGAGATACTATTATCACGCTCAAAACAAAGTAGAAAAACAGGAAAATCGAACGTTCCCATTCCATTCATTGTAGCGGAAAGTTCAGCATCGTAATATTCGTATTTTAAGAAAGTATGCGTAAAATTCCGTTTGGTTAAACAGGCAGAAAGTTCTTCTAATTTCTGAGTCATTTCCAACACTGGCGTTTCTTGAGAGGAGAATTCGGCAAAAGGTTTCCACTGATTTGTGCCTAAATCTAAAAATTCAAGAAAGGGTTTTGCTAAGTCTAATTTATAATCAAACATGGAATAATTGGGCGCAAAATAACCTGGATAAAAAAAGTTCATGCCTTGATTTTTACTGAAATCCATTTTCAAAAACATCAAGTATTTTCCGAGACTATACTTCTGATAATCAGGGTCATAAAAGCACGTAATACCCGTTGATGCATCTTTTCCTAAATCAAAAAATCCGCAGGCAATTAGTTGTTGGTTATCGTAAATACAGATTTCGTAGGAATCAAAAATATTGCTCAATTTATCATCATACAAAAGGTGCGTCAAGGACGGAGCCGCATCAAAAGGAACGTGATTTCTATATTTATTGAACAGAATTAAATGCTCAGGCGTGAGCGCAATCGAAGGTTTAATTTCTACCCTAAATCGAACATTTAGCTTTTGGAGTTTTTGTTGGGTTTTACTGGGTTTAAAGGTCAACAAATCAATTCTTAACCAAATGGCACTAAAAAGTAATCCATTGAATTTCAAGAAATTAGTCGTAAAAATAGCCTGCCCCATTCTAAACCAACCGATTGCTAAGTATTCGTCTAATTCTTCACCGTTTAATAATTTTTGTGGATAATGTAATTCTGCGAGCATTGATTAGATTTATGCGGATTTTATTGATTCACAAAGGTAAAAAAATAAGTTTGTTCTATAAGAACCTGTTTAAACTTATTACTTTCGGTGTAAATAGTTTCATTTTTAACCGAATAGTAATAGACCAAAATTTATTCACGATAGCGGTGATATGATTCACAAATTATGGTCTATCAAATTAAAAATGAAT
This sequence comes from Arcicella sp., assembly GCA_040403295.1. GTDB lineage: Bacteria > Bacteroidota > Bacteroidia > Cytophagales > Spirosomataceae > Arcicella. The sequence goes on along the minus strand of JBBAKY010000047.1, from coordinate 18,060 downwards.
TCGATTTCCATACAAAACGAAAAGTTTAAATAGGTTCTAACTAAAAACGGCATCACTTTGAGCGATGCCGTCCTTCAATTCTATCTAAAATTTATCACAAAATCCCTTCCATTGCTTGATTTTCTGCAAAAGGCTGCTTGTAAATTCGTTTACCCGTTGCTTTAAAAATCACGTTGGCCAAAGCACCGCCCGTTGGGGGCAAAGCAGGTTCGCCTAAGCCCGTTGGGTCGATACCATTATTGATAAAGTGAGCTTCAATTTCTGGTACTTCGTTGTATTTTATCAATCTGTAGGTATTAAAATTATTCTCTTGCGGAGCGCCATCTTTGAAACTCAATTTGCCGTACATCGCATGACCAATGCCATCCACAATAGCGCCATAAATCTGATTTCTTGCACCGCTTTCATTAATTACAATCCCACAATCCGTTACGGCATATACTTTTTTCAAAGTTGGTTTACCTTTCTTTATCTCAATTTCTGCCACTTGGGCTACGTAAGAATTGTGTGAAAAATAAACACTAAATCCTTGATGAACATCTTTTTTGGATTTACCCCATTGAGATTTTTCCGCCGCCATTTTTATAACTTTTTCAAAACGCTCTGGTTCATAAGTAATTTTGCCAATTGGCTTTTCCTTCACTTTTGCCAACAATTCTAATCTAAATTGAATCGGGTCTTTGCCTACGGCAGTAGCTACTTCGTCCAAGAATGCTTGTTCGGCATAGGCCAAAAAATTGGTAATTGGTGCTCGCCATGGCCCTGTAGTGATGGGCGATTTATAATCTACCGAATCAATCAAAACATTTTCAACTGCTCCTACTGGAAAATTATCTTGTCGGGTTGAATTACCCGCATTCATACTCACGCCTCGCAACATAAATCCTGTCATATTTCCCGCTTTATCAACGGCAGCTTTAAAGCGATAACGTACGGCAGGTCGATAAATTCCACCGCTCATATCGTCTTCACGAGTCCACATTACTTTTACGGGCGCTTTGATAATGCTTGATAATTCAGCAGCTTCTAAGGCATAATCATTATTCAATCTTCTGCCAAAACCTCCGCCCATTTTGGTCAATTCCAAGGTGATATTTGCCGCAGGAATATTCAATAATTTAGCAACTTGGTCAACGGCATTTTGTGGTGTTTGGGTTGGACCAGCCAAACGTACACTTTTCTCTTTCACATCCGCAAAGAAATTCATGGGTTCCATCGGATTATGCGGTAAAAAAGGACATTGATAATCGGCCTGAATCACTTTATAGGCTTCACTAAATGCTTTTTCAACATCGCCATCTTTCCGTCTGACTTCGGCTTTATTTCCTTCCATCATTTCCGTAAAAATACGGTTATGGTCGGAATCACTTTCGAGGTCTTTTTCTTTTTCCCAATCAATTTTCAAGGCTTTACGAGCCTTCATAATTTGCCAAGTGGATTTACCCACAACCGCCACTTTATTCCCAAATGAAACCACATCAATAATGCCCGGTATTTTCTTGGCTTCTGAAGCATCAAAAGATTTTAATTTTAGACCAAAAGCTGGTGGACGTTGAATTTGAGCGTACAACATTCCCTCCGTTTTGAAATCAATTCCGTAAACGGGTTTTCCCGTAATTACATCATGATTATCAGCACTTTTTGTGGTTTTTCCAATCAGTTTAAAGTCCTCGGTTTTCTTTAATTTTATATCTTTAGGAATTGGCAATTTTGAAGCCACTTCGGATAATTCTCCGTAAGATAATTTTTGCCCCGTGGAAGAAATTACAAAGCTATTTTCAGTCTTACAAGTGGAAGCATCTACCGACCATTTCTGAGCCGCTGCTTCTACCAGTAATTGTTTAGCAGTTGCACCCGCTTTGCGTAGGCGTTCCCAAGAATGTTTGATTGCTCCACTCCCACCCGTCAATTGTCTTTCGTATTTTTTGGCATCTAAATGAGCCTGTTTTACCACGACATTTTTCCAATCTGCATCCAATTCCTCCGCCACAATCACCGCAAAGGCAGTTTTTATGCCTTGACCAATTTCTGGATTGGGTGAAAAAATGGTAATTATTCCATTTGGAGCAATCGAAAGAAAGGCATTTGAAGTGATATTTTCAAGGGTTGCTTGTTCGATGATATTGGCGGCAACTGCTTCATTATTTAACCAATTAAAGCCCAAAATCAAACCTCCACTTGCCATTAGGGAGTTTTTTAGGAAATTTCTACGGCTATTATTTTTTATATTTTCCATGTTCGTATGTTCGTATTAAAGGATTTATTTCGATGATTTTGCTGCTAATTTCACCGCATCATGAATACGGTGATAGGTTCCACAACGACAAATATTACCTGACATTGCCGTTTCAATGTCAGCATCGGTTGGGTTCTTATTTTCCTTCAAAAAAGCCGCCGCCGTCATCATTTGTCCTGCTTGACAATATCCACATTGAGGCACATCAATCTCATTCCAAGCCTTCTGAACGGGGTGCGTTCCATTGGCAGAAAGACCTTCAATGGTCGTAATTTTGGATTTGCCAATTACTGAAACTGGCAATACACATGAACGAGTTGCAACGCCATTCAAATGCACTGTGCAAGCTCCACATTGAGCCATTCCACAGCCATATTTTGTTCCCGTAAGTTCTAAGGTGTCACGGAGCACCCACAAAAGAGGGGTATCTTCTTCAACGTCCACCATTTTAGATTGTCCGTTGATTGATAATGAATATTTTGCCATTGTTGATGTTTTTAAAATTTAAATCAAAGCTATATAATTATTAACGATTGTTAAAAAAAAATATTCGTGTGAACAGACAGATAAGCATAGTGACGTATAAATCATACATTATTATTTTTCTTATTCGATTTTCAATTTTTATTCCTAATTTTAATGCTCGAATTTACGCAAAACATCTTCCGACAAATAAGAATAGATTATTGAAATAATCATTATTTTATTCAACGAAGTAATTTATCAAATTACTGATTATCAAATATTTACCATCTCGTTTTCTTCATAAAGATACATTAGTCTTGGTTATTTATTACTATTTTCAAATCAAAATTTTTATGAAGACATTTATATTAATCTGGACAATCTTGTTATCAACTTTATGTTTTGGGAAGAATAGTTTACCCGTAAAAATTTATGGAAATGACTTATTATCGCAACAAACTGCTATTTCTAATTACATTAGAAACAGAATCTCAAAATTGCCAATTGAGACTAATGATGTAAATTTTTTGAAGAAAAAGACCATTCCTCCTACCGTAACAAGAGGCCCCTATTTACAAATGCTTGGAACGAATAGAGTGGTCGTGAGATGGCAAACCGCTACGGCAACTGATAGCAAAGTTGCGTATGGATTAACCATGAGTTATGGCAGTTCATTAAGCAATACAACGATAAGCACAGAACACGAAATTTCCGTTACAGGACTTACCCAAGACACAAAATATTTTTATCAAATAGGTACAACCACTGACAATATTCCCAGTGATGCTCAAACTTTTTTCAAAACCGCTTTGTCCGCAGGAACAACTACTGATTTTACGGCTTGGGTTACGGGTGATTTTGGCACGGGTAATGCTGACCAAGTAAATGTTAGGAACGCATATTCAACCTATGCAGCCGCAAATTTGCCCAATGGAAAGGTAGATTTTTGGCTTTGGCTTGGCGATAATGCCTATGGTTCAGGTACTCCCAGTGAATATACTTCAAGGGTATTTAATACTTATCCAAATATCCTTAAGAATACGCCCATTTTTCCATCTGTTGGAAATCATGACTATGCCGACGTGGGCAACACTTTTCCACCTATTACCTTACCTTACCCAACCAATTTTGAGTATTTTAGTGCCTTCACAACGCCTCAAAATGCTGAATTGGGCGGGGTTTCTTCCACGACAAAAAGATATTATTCATACAATTATGGCAATGTACATTTCATTGTGTTGGATAGTTATGGCGTTGTTACCAATAGCAATTCGATTGATGCGGTCAATAATCCTATGTACACGTGGTTGCGAGATGATTTAATTGCTAATACAAAAAGATGGACGGTTTGTTATTTTCATCATCCGCCCTATTCAAAAGGAACGCATGACAGTGATACAGAATTTGGAATGGTGAATATGCGACAGTATTATGCTCCTTTACTTGAATCCTATCACGTTGATTTGGTGCTTTCGGGTCACAGTCATGTTTATGAGCGTTCCTATTTATTGAATAAACATTACGGCATTGAAAATACTTTGACGGAAGGCATGAAAATAAATAATACTTTGGGAAATGTTTCACCTTATTACACAAAAAGTTCAGTGAATGGAATTGGGACGGTCTATGCGGTTTGTGGTAATTCTGGACAAGGGGGAGTGGTGGTAACGGCTGATAGCTATCCTCATAATGCCTTGCCGCAGTCGTTCAATACTCTCTGGGGTTCGATGATTTTGACATTTAAAACCAATGAAATTGATGCTAAGTTTTTAACCTCGACTGGTACCATAAACGATAATTTCAAAATCGTGAAAAACGATTGTGTTGCGGGTGTAACGGTCGAAGAAAGCGTCATGTCGGGCGATTGGCATACCACCGCTACGTGGGGTTGTGGGACAATCCCAACGACCGACAGCATCGTACAAATTAATGCTGGAGATACGGTAACCGTGAGTACAGCAAATACCGCTGATATTAAAAAGATACATGTTTTTGGATTGCTTAAATATTTAAATAACAGGCAGTTAAGACTAAAGCCGTGATAAAAAGAAGCGTAGTAAGAAATTTTCTTACTACGCTTCTTTTTATCGAGGACCTCTTTGTCCACTTTGTCCTCCATCATTTCCGCCACTTAGGGGAGTTTCTGAACGACGATTACCACCACCACGATTGCCATTATCCGAACGATTATTGGGTCCTTTTCTTTCAGGTCTGCCACCACCATTTCCTTGTGAGTTTCCCCCGCCATTATTATTGGGTTCAACTCTTTCGGGTCTGCCACCGCCATTTCCTTGTGAATAGCCACCTCCCCTATTATTGGGGCGATCATTGGGATTTTCTATTCTATCGTTTCTATTTCCACCATAATTGCCTTGTGAATTTCTACTATAATCTGCATTTCCTCTTGACTGGCTTCCATAATTTCTATTATCATGGTTTCCTATTTGATTATTGCCTCTATTTTCATTAAATCTTCTATCAGAATAATATTTTTGGGCAATACGATTTTTATTATTTCTATACCAACCATTATAATTTGGGCGAGGAACGTATCCCAATCTTATGCTACCAAAACCTCTTTTATCGAATCTAAAAAAGTCATATCCACCTTGATAAAACCAACGATTATATCCACGACGGTCGTACCCATAGACATCAAAACCGTAGAAATTACGGTCATAATCGTTCAGTTCAATGCCCAAGCGTTGATTTAGATAAATGACATCATTCCAGATTTCTTGTTGTTCCCAACCGCTAAAAAGTCCGTCCGCTTGATAAGCATATTCTTTTCGTTCTACATCTTCCAAAACGCCATACAATCTGTTCGATTCGTTTTGAGTAAGCAATCCCCGCTGAATTCCATTACTGATTTTCACCCGAATATCCCAATGCCAATCAAAGTCATTGTCGTAATAATATCTATCATCGTTATACGCATAATCTTGATTCCCGTACTGTGCATTCACCGAAACAATAGTTGCCATAACCATCAAAACGGCAATCATATATTTTTTCATGTTCTTGTTATTATAAATGTGATTTGTACATTAGAACAGAAAATTACGCAAAGTATTATTTTGGTTTTGTTAAAGGTTTGTTAATGTTTAACTATAAACTCAAAAAGCCGTCTCAGTCTCCTGAAACGGCTTTTTAATATAATTTCTAAACTTTATTTAGAAGAAAGTACAGCACCATAATATTCACGGTTCATACGAGCGATATTCTCCAAAGATATTCCTTTGGGACATTCTGCCTCGCAAGCACCCGTAACACTACAAGCACCAAAACCTTCTGTATCCATCTGAGCAACCATTTTCTCGGCACGCATACTACGTTCTGCTTGTCCCTGTGGCAATAAAGCTAATTGAGAAATTTTTGCTGAAGTAAACAACATCGCCGAAGAATTTACGCAAGCCGCCACGCAAGCACCGCAACCGATACAAGCCGCTGCCATAAAAGCATCATCAGCGTTATCTTTTGGAATTGGTAATGAGTTAGCATCCTGTGCGTTACCTGTATTTACCGAAACATAACCACCCGCCGCAATAATGCGGTCGAAAGCTGAACGGTTTACGGCTAAATCTTTCACCACTGGAAAAGCTTTTGCTCTCCACGGTTCAACTGTGATGGTATCACCACTTTTGAATGATCTCATGTGCAACTGGCACGTCGTAACGCCTTTGTTGGGTCCGTGAGGTTCACCGTTAATATACATCGAGCACATTCCACAAATGCCTTCACGGCAGTCGTGATCGAAAGCAACGGGCGATTCGCCTTCGTTGATAAGACGTTCGTTCAAAACATCAAACATCTCTAAGAAAGACATGTCTTCTGAAATACCTTGAACGTCGTAGTTCTGGAAATTACCTTCCGAGTTTGCATTTTTCTGTCTCCAAACTTTTAAAGACAAATTCATATTTCCTTCCATTATTTGTAAGATCTTTGAGCGATTTTGATATTTTCGTAAACCAATTCTTCTTTGTGTAATTCGAATTCCGACTGTCCCTTGAATTCCCAAGCGGCAACGTAGGCGTAATTTTCATCATCACGCAAGGCTTCACCGTCTTCAGTTTGGAACTCTTCACGAAAGTGACCTCCACATGATTCATTACGGTTCAAAGCATCAACACACATTAATTCTCCTAATTCCAAGAAATCAGCCACACGGCCTGCTTTCTCTAATTCTGGATTAAAGTCATCTGTATCGCCTGGAATTCTAACATCTGACCAAAACTCTTTTATCAAGCCTCTAATCTCAACAATTGCTTCTTTCAAACCAACTTCATTACGAGACATTCCGCATTCATTCCACATGATTTTACCTAACTTTTTGTGGAAATAATCAACTGATTTAGTGCCTTTGATAGCCATCATTTTATTGATACGCTCTTGAACTGCTTTCTCAGCTTCCACAAATTCAGAAGCATCCGTTGGAATTGCTTTTGTCCGAATATCACTGGCTAAATATGCGCCAATCGTGTATGGCAAAACGAAATAACCATCTGCCAAACCTTGCATCAAAGCCGACGCTCCCAAACGGTTTGCACCGTGGTCAGAGAAATTTGCTTCGCCCAAAGCATAAAGTCCTGGAACGGTTGTCATTAAGTTATAATCAACCCAAAGTCCACCCATTGTATAATGAACCGCTGGATAAATACGCATTGGTAAAGTGTAAGGGTCTTCGCCAGTAATTTGCTTGTACATATCAAACAAGTTACCGTATTTTTCTTTCACCACAGCCTTACCCATCGCTTGCAAGTCTTCGTCTGAGGCATTTTGAATACCTTGTTTGTTGGCTTCACCTTTTCCATAACGCAAAATAGCTTCGGCAAAATCAAGATATACGGCCATTTTGGAAGTTCCTACCCCATAACCTGCATCACAACGCTCTTTGGCGGCACGAGAAGCAATATCACGGGGCACTAAATTACCAAAGGCAGGATAACGACGTTCCAAATAGTAATCTCTCTCTTCTTCTGGAATATCAATGGATAAACGAGTATCATTTTGTTTCTTCGGAACCCAAATACGACCATCATTTCTCAATGATTCTGACATCAAAGTCAATTTCGATTGGTGGTCGCCTGAAACAGGAATACAAGTTGGGTGAATTTGCGTATAACATGGATTTGCAAAGAATGCTCCCTTGCGGTGTGCCTTCCAAGCTGCCGTTACGTTAGACCCCATTGCATTGGTAGAAAGATAGAATACGTTTCCGTATCCACCCGTACACAACAAGACAGCGTGTCCAAAATGACGTTCTAATTTACCAGAAATCAAATCACGAGCAATAATTCCACGGGCTTTACCGTCAATCGTTACTACGTCCATCATTTCGTGGCGAGTCATCATCGTTACATTTCCTAAACCAATTTGGCGTTGTAAAGCAGAATACGCTCCCAACAACAATTGCTGTCCAGTTTGTCCTGCGGCATAAAATGTCCGTTGAACTTGTGTACCACCGAAAGAACGGTTCGACAATAATCCACCATATTCACGTGCAAAAGGTACGCCCTGAGCCACGCATTGGTCGATGATTGCTCCTGATACTTCTGCCAAACGGTGAACATTTCCTTCTCTCGAACGATAGTCTCCTCCTTTGATGGTATCATAGAAAAGACGAAAAACTGAATCACCATCATTTTGGTAATTTTTGGCAGCATTGATTCCGCCCTGAGCCGCAATTGAGTGGGCTCTACGGGGTGAATCTTGGAAACAAAATGCTTTGACTTTGTATCCTAATTCTGCTAAAGAAGCTGCTGCCGAAGCACCAGCCAAGCCAGTACCTACCACAATAACTTCAATATTCCGCTTATTAGCGGGGTTTACCAAAGGAACATGAGATTTGAAATCTGTCCATTTCTCACCAATTGGTCCACTTGGTATTTTAGCATCTAATATAGTTGACATAAACTTGGTATTTGTTAAGTAAATGAGCGAGTTGTGAGTTGATTTTTTTGGTTTATGAGTCAAAAAATAACACTCCTATTTCACTAAAATATTATTACATTTGACACGATGAGCATTAATATTTGAATCATAGAAAAGCGATTTAATTCAAAAATTAACAACTCAAATATCAAAATTATTACTGTATCCAGCCAAAATACATCGAGATTGGCATTGACGCAAAAATCAATGGAATCAAAATTGAAAACCCAAAACCTACTGACTTTACGAATGGCGTATATTTTGGATGATTCCAACCCATTGTTTGGAATGAACTCTGAAAACCATGCGACAAGTGATATGCCAATGAAATACAACCAACCACATAAATTAATACAGGAATTGGATTAGCAAATACCATTTTCATTTCTGCAAATAGTGTTGTGTGTCCTCCTGTAATTTCATCCGTAAAACGACTCGTTATCCAAAAGTGACGTAAGTGAATTACTAAGAAAATCAACAACAACGAACCCAAAATCCCCATTGACCGTGATGCCCACGATGAATTAGCTTCTCCTTTTACGATGGCATATTTCACAGGTCTTTTTTCAGAATTTGACTTCCAAAGCATCAAGCCATCCACAATATGGATAATAAAACCTGCCATCAATCCAACTTCGGCAGTTCTGATTACCCAATTACCACCCATGAACTCGGCGGCTGAATTAAAGGTTTCGCCACCGTCATTAAAGAAAATCGTTGAATTAATTCCGCAATGCACCAATAAAAAAATAATCAGTGAAAGCCCCGTAACTGCCATGATGAGTTTTCTACCCAGCGAACTTGATAATGTTTTTGTTACCCAAGACATCTTGTATTTGTTTTAGTTTTACTATTTGAATTTATTAATAATTATTTAAAGACAGAGACAGAAAATTTTAAAAATTGATATGAAATATCTTAGATTCAATTTAAAATTTCTAATTACTCTTCACTAATCATTAAAAACAATAATTAACCCAAAACTACTACTCAAACCTTTGCCTTTCAAATAATCTATCACATTTTAGCAATTATTTACAGTGTTTTTACGTTTTTTTACAATAAAATCAACATTAGCTGAAAATTACGATTTATCAATAATTTGCCTTTGTTAACTTATTTTCAACCTTATGTTTTAAAATATTGTTTTGTTAGTCGGTAAAAAAAAATATTGTTTTAACTTGTGGTCAAAAGCCTGACCTTTTTATAAAAAATCAAATGAAATTACGAATACTATATACGCTTGTTTTGGGTATCTGTTTGAGCCTAATGACTACTAAATCTTTCGCTACGCACATGAGAGGTGGAGAAATTTCGATTAAACGAATCTCTACTACTTCTCTGACTTACGAATTTACCTTAACCATTTACTGCGACAATACTCCCGCTGGGGTAAGAGCTTGGACTGACCAAAAAGAAGCGTATTTTTGTTTTGGCGACGGATTAGGGGTCATCATAAGAGCGCCAAGAATTAATGGAAATGGACAAGGCGAAGATCTTGGAAACGGGATTGCCAAAGGAATTTATAAGGCCACTTACACTTATGCAGGTCCATCAGATTATCGAATTACGGTTGCGATTCCCAACAGAAACGCTAACGTTAGAAATATCCCCGGGGATTCCCAACAAGTGACATTTTTTGTTGAAACTATTTTAAAAGTAAATGCGGGTTTAGGACAAAACTCTACCCCTATTTTATTAAACCCTGCGGTGGATTTAACGGCGGTTGTGGGTCAAAGATTTATTCATAATCCAAACGCCATTGACGTTGAAGGTGATAGTTTAGCGTATAAATTGATTCTTTGTCGTAGAGGAGAACAAGAGGATTGTAAACAACGAGGCCAAGCCATTGTTGGTTTTGTGCAACCAAATGAAGTCGCTTCAGCACCCAGTTCTTTTACGATTGATAAACGTTCGGGTGATTTAATCTGGGATGTTCCACAGGAAGTTGGGCTTTATAACTGTGCCTTTACCGTGGAAGAATGGCGGAATGGTGTACTGATTTCAATTACCGTTCGGGATATGCAAATTGAGGTAAAAGATGCTGATAATGCCGCTCCAAAAATAAAAGTACCAGACGATATTTGCGTAGAAGCAGGAACAATTATTGACCAAACTATCACAGCTGCCGATACCCCTTCCAAAACGGGAAGGTTGGACAATATGAGCTTGTTTTCAACGGGAGCCGTTTATAGATTGTCCGATGGAACAACTTTCATTTCTCCTGATTATGCCACTTTTACCCAAACTGCACCCAATCCTTCGTCTCCTGCATCAGGAAGATTTGTTTGGAAAACCAGTTGCAGTCATATCCGGCAGGAACCTTACGACATTTTATTTAAAGTTCAAGATTTACCGCTATCTAAAAGTATTCCGAGTTTAGTGGATAGTAAAAACTGGCGGATAAAAATCATTGCTCCACGTATCAAAAATCTCAGAACGGTACCAGATGCGGGCAACAGAACGGTAACTTTAAATTGGGATTCGTATGCTTGTCAGAATCCTGGGGCGGTGATAATTATTTATCGTAGATTAGGTTGTAATGCAATCCCAACACCTCCTTGTACCATTGGTATTCCTGCCGGTGCCGGTTATGTGGAAGTAGGACGTGTACCCGTAAATGCGACAACATTTACCGATAATAATCTTACCAGAAATATTGATTATAGTTACAGAACGGTCGTATTATTCACGAACGGAACAAACACAACAACCAGCGTAACTTCCGACCAAGCCTGTGCGAATTTGCCATTCCAAGGTCCCGTAATTACGAATGTTACGGTAGATAAAACAAATGCCACTACGGGAGAAATAACGGTGAGATGGACTCGTCCAATTTCTTTAGATAAGTCGCAATATAAAGGGCCATATCAATATCGTTTATTCAGAGCCTCTGGACAAACGGGAGCAACAGGTTTCACGCAGGTTTCTCCGAATATTGATACCGATTTATCCGCTGGAAAATTGGATACGCTTTTCACTGATAAAGCCTTGAATACGCTTGATAATATTTATCGTTACCGTTTGGTTTTCTATTATACCAACAGCACTGGATTATCTGCTTTGGATACCACTGATATGGCCAGTAGTGTTCGTTTGGCGGCAACGGGAGATATTAAAGTGGTGAATCTATCCTGGCAAGTAACTGTGCCGTGGAATAATCAAAATCAAACGCACCGAGTATATCGTGAGACAAAACAAGGTTCTGGGGTTTTCAATCGTATTGCGGATGTGCCAGTTACGAGTACATTTAGCTTTACAGATACAGGAGCGGACACCTACGCTGCCGATGGTTTAGCCATTGCCAAAATGAACCCTGATTCGTCGTATTGCTATAAAGTAGAAACCGTTGGAACGTATGGCGACCCAAAAATTCTGCCGAGTTTATTGTATAATTTCTCCCAGATAATTTGTGCCACACCAAAAAGTGAAATCGTGCCTTGTCCACCTATTTTGTTGATTGATGCCTTGGATTGCGCAGAATACAACAAAAACGAAAATAATTGTAACGAGACTTCATTCAATAATAAATTAACGTGGTCAACCGCAGATAAAAATACTGCGGGTGCGGAATGTGATAAGGAAATTGTAAAATACAGCATTTTCTATTCACCAAAACAAGACGGTGAATTTACGAAAATTGGCGAAGTAACTTCACCAAAACCGCCAGCAACCACGTTTACGCATACGAAAAATGATTCTTACATCGGTTGTTATTATGTAACGGCAACTAATCGTTTTGGAACTGAAAGCGCAAGAAGTAATGCAGTATGTAAGGATAATTGTACGAGTTTTGCCTTACCAAATATCTTTACGCCAAACGGAGATGGCAAAAATGATGTTTTCCAAGCGATGAAATGTCCACGATTTGTGCAGACAGTTACCATTACGGTTTATAATCGTGCGGGACAAAAAGTTTATGAATATGCAGGCCCGAAATTAGAATGGAATGGAAATGATAACGCAGGAAATCCATTACCCACAGGTTCATATTTCTATAATTGCGAAGTAAAATTCCTGACCTTAGACCCTAACAGTGCCACTTTGAATTTGAAAGGTTGGGTTGAAATGGTGAGATAATTTTTCCTTGAGTCTTAACCAAAAAAAAAACCTGATAATCAACTGATTGTCAGGTTTTTTTGGTCTATTTAATATCAAAATATAACTACTTTATAAAGATTATTCAATAAAATTTTAGCAAGAAAAAGCAAATGTCTTCTGAATTAAAACTAAACTAAAGAATCCGCAATTTGCTTAAATTCTTCCACGTCAATCGTTTTAGTTTCAATTTTCATATTGGCAACAATAGCATCTGAAATTTTAGCCGTGAAAACTTCATCAAACATCTTTCTGAAGTTATCTTGCTTGTTTTTATCGGTTAAATATCCTGTAGCAATACGGTCAATCATCTCGTCCATATCGTTGCCAGCACCACCGCCCATCATACCGAATTGTCCACGAATCATCTCTTTAGTTTTTGCTAAAACTTCCTCGTATTCAACTTTAATATCATTTTTAGTAGCAATTTCATTTTTGATTAATGTCCAACGCAAATCTTTTTTCACGTTCTCAAAATCTGCTTCAATTTGCTCAGGAGTAAATTTTCCTTGATTAATTTCTACTAACCAATCTTTTAAAAATTGTTCTGGCAATTCAATTGAAACATTTTCCAATAATGCTTTTTCAGCATCAATTTTCAATAAATATTCTGATTCACGCTTGTAGTTTGATTTAATAATTTCAGAAACCTCCGCACGGAATTCTTCTTCCGAAGAAACCTTACCTTCGCCCAAAATTTTATCAAAAAATGCTTGATTCATTTCCGCAGCACCCGTGCGAGTAATGTCTTCAATCACGAAAAAAACTTCGCCTACCAAACCATCTTTATTACCAGTTGCCAATTCAATAGATTTTTCATCTACGAAAGTGTCTTGTAAATCAAACGTCAGAGTTGAATCTTTAGCAGCACCAACGAAGGTTGCTTTTGCTTCTTCTTTAATGGCTTTCATCGGAATAGCAGATTTTTCAGACCATTCTCCTTGCGTAAAAGTCCCAAAAACCATATCACCATCTTCTACCGAATCTGCATGAATTTGTTCACCACCATTTTTCATGATGTTTTCCAAAGTGTCATTCAATTCTTTCTCTCCCGCTTGAATATCATACGTTTTCACGGCTGGAATTTTATCGAAATCTACGGTAAATTCTCCTGCTAAACCAAGATTGTAAGCAAAATCAAACTCTTTTTGGTTATCCCAATCAATAATGTCTTGTTCTTCTTTGGCAGGCATTGGGTCACCAACAATACTTAAACTATTTTCACGAATATATTCTTGAACAGCTTTTCCCAACATTTGGTTGATTTCTTCAATCATAATAGACTTACCAAACATCTTCTGTACTAATTGCATTGGCACCATACCAGGACGAAAACCTTTGATATTAGCACGCTTACGATAGTCTTTGAGGTTTTTATCAACTTGGGGTTTATAATCTGCTTCTGCGATTGAAACGACCAAACGAGCGTTTACGGGGGTACTTTTTTCGAGAGAAATGTTCATTTGTTATATTTCTTATGTTGAGATTCTAAATTTTAGATAATCAAAAAAGCCCTCAAAACCAGGCAGGTTAAAAGGGCTTTTTTCAAGTCATTTATCTAAATAATTACTAACATTTGTAATTGTTTATGGATAATTGAAGAGTACGGGCGAAGGGACTCGAACCCCCATGCCTCACGGCGCCAGATCCTAAGTCTGGTACGTCTACCAATTTCGCCACGCCCGTATGCGTAAAGGAATTGTCCCTTTTGGGAGTGCAAAATTAGGGATACCTTTTTTTAATTGCAAATAGAATGGGAAAAAGTTTTCATTAATTTTCTTACCGCATCACCATCAACGCTTTTACCAATGGTTCTGCTCCCGTATCCACCTTCACAAAATACTTCCCAGAAGCCATGCTACTCACATTTATGCGTACTTGTGTGCGTGAAAGACGAGTTGGATTTGTGTCAAAACTACGCCCATACGCATCTGTAACGACCAAATTCGTATTATTTCTGGCAAAGGCATCCGATTCAATAATGGTTTCTGTTTGGGCTGGATTTGGAAAAATATTCAAATCTGCTAAAGGAACTTCATTTTCATTACCTAACACTTTGGCTGCCTTGAAAATTGGGGAGAGATCAAATGTTTTATCTAATAATATACTTTTTACAGATGCGGCACTCGCTCCCATCCAATCTTGAAGAATGGCCGCATACACTTGTCTAAAATCAGTTTGTAATTTGATGTTGTTATTATCTAAATCTTTTAAGTTAGGGTTTTTACCAATCATTTGGGTTTTCACGGCATTGCCAAAAACAAATAAAGGCGATGCCCAACCGTGGTCAGTGCCTTTACTACCATTTGAAATGGCTCGTCGTCCAAATTCCGAGAAAGTCATCCCTACTACTTTATCTTGAGTACCCTGCGCCTTCAAATCATCCATAAAGGCCGTGATTCCTTCCGAAACTCTTTGCATCAATACAGCGTGACTTCCGGTAGAGGTATCGGTGGCGCTCACTTGGTCGGCGTGCGTGTCAAATCCACCCAACGTTACATAATAAATTTTCGTTTGCAAACCTCCATGAATCAATCTCGCAACGATTTTTAATTGGTCTGCCAAGGAATTATTGGCTGGGTAAGTTACTTTATTTACCCCTTTTCCAGCCGCTACTTTCAACTGTCCAGCATAAGCAAAAGAAGAAGTTTGCTGTTGACGAATGAAAGCGGTATATTTCCCACCAGTTGTATCGGGCAATGGGCTTGGACTAATATTGGGTTTATCTCCCACAATTCTGGCAAAGGTATCTGGGTCTTGAATCGCAATGGCCGAAGTAATGGAAGCGGTATTAAAAACGGTTGCCGAAATAGAAGAAATCTGAATAGCCAAAGGGTCTGGATTGGCGGTACTCGGGTAACTATCTGGAAAACCTGGATAGCGGTCGTTTATGTATCTTCCCAACCAACCCGAGGTAGAAAGTTTATCAGCATCAACCGCTGTAAACCAAATATCGCTGGCTCGAAAATGTGAAAAACTTGGATTTGGATATCCCGCTGAATGCACAATTGAGAGTTTCCCCTCGTTATAAAGTCTTTGCAAACCCGTCATAGCAGGATGCAAACCTGTTTGATTCGTATCTTTTAAGGTCAGAACTTTATTCTGTTCAATGGCAATATTTCCTCTGAAACTTGCCGATGAATAAGTATCGTATTGGTCAAGTGGAATAACCATATTTAATCCGTCATTTCCCCCTGCGAGCTGAATGACTACCAAAATATTGTCGTTGGCATCAGCAACTTCCAACATTGCCTTCATAAAAGGCGTAGTTGCCTGCGTATGAGCTTTCGCTCCGAAGCCGTCAAGAATTAAAGGCAAAAAGAACGATGCTGAAGTATATTGGATAAAATCTCTACGTTTCATAAGATTTTGGATTTATTCTGATTTGGAATTTTTGACTTGGGATTTATTACGAATGTATATTTTCAATCTGGAATTAATGTTAAGAGACCTAAAATCTCGAATCAAAAATCCTAAATCAAATCATCCCATTTGATATTCGGCCAACCTTAAAACATAAGTCATTAAACGGTCTAAGCGTATTTTGGCAGCACTTTTCTTCATCGCATCATTGGGTGCTTTGGTATAATCATTCCAAATGGTTAACCACTCATAATAAGGCGAACCTGCCATTAAAGGCTGTTCGACCAAATACTTAATTTGTTCATCGGTTAACGGAAATGCCATCAATGAATCCGTTAATTCCCGCACCATAATATAAGCAGATTGCGAATCTGTCAATACTTGAGGCAATGATGTCAATAAAGGAAGTGACAAAGTATTAATGTCCAAAGCCGTTGCCGTTGCTCCTTTTACGGCATAATCCGTCCAAGCACCTCGTAAAGCAAGGGTGGTAGAATTTATCCAAATCTCATAAAAATCAGTATCATAATACGGCCGCCAACCGAAAACGGAAGGTTGGTCAATGATGTCCATTTGCTGTTCACGAATACGACCGTAGAAATAGGACGTTGCCGCATCATATTGCGTGCGTGCCTTCACAGGGTCAGGAGCTTGATAATTGAAATTTCGGAGCGTTCCTACGACCAAATCTAAAGGCGATTTTATTTGTGAGCCGTATAAGGTTTCATCAAAGAAATGTTGGCTTTTGAAAAGAGCGATTAAAACAGGTTTTAACTCATAATCTTTCCTAAAAATAGCGGCTAAAGGTTCAATAAAATCTTTCTCAATTTGCGCAGAAATATCCGCCTGTATAAAAAAACGATAGAATTTTCTAACGATAAAACGAGCCGTTTCGGGCTGAGCCAGAATCATATCAATTAAATCTTTCAACTCATCATCTCCCGCAGTGGCTCCCGCACGACCTTTAATAACCTTCTTTTGAAATGAATCAGAGAAAATTTTATCAGCAGTATCATGTTGAGCCGAGCGAAATTCAAAACTTGCGGTTGTCACCGTTATACTTCTATAATTCAATGAACGCCAACCCGTTAGCACCCGAGCCGCTGCTTTTACATCATCTTCGGTATAATTTCCACGTCCGATTGTAAATAACTCCATTAATTCACGACCATAATTTTCATTGGGTTTACCAACCACATTTGCCCCTCCATTTAAATAAACCAACATGGCAGGGTCTTTCGTAATTTCGATGACAAAATCTTTAAAATTACCCAACGCAAATTTTCGTAACAATTGATTTTGGCGATAAAGAAACCGCACATCAGATACATCTGTGGAAGTGGAAACAAAATGGTTTTGCCAGAACAAAGTCATTTTTTCATTAATAGAAACGGGTTGATTTGTCATCAAGCCCATCCACCAATATTTTAGCCTTGCTCGCCTTGCGCCATCAAAATTATTGCGTTCGGCGTCAGTCGTTCCCGTGCCGCCCCAAACCAAATTATGGGATGTTTTTTGATTTTCGTCCGTAGGGTCGGGGGGAATGGCTTGTGAGGCAAATAATTGCTGAACAATAACGTCAACTATTTTTCCAGTAAATGCTTTAATTTGGGCTGGGGTCGCTCCGAAGGCAGTTCGTCTCAGTAAATTTGAAACTTGTCGAGCCGTAAGATTTTGCGTATAAGCGTCAATCAGTGCCATAGTTTTTACAGAAGTTTTTAAGAGTTTTTTGTTAGACAAAAATAGTGGTACTCAGGTTTAATATAAAGATAATATTATTTTTAATGCGTTGATTTTTAATGTGATGAGAGCGAGTAAATTGAATAAGAAGCGGTTAAAACAATGACCGCATCGCTTTGAGCAATGTCGTCATTATACATTACAGAAAAATAAAATATTTTTCTGTAATTCTACGATTACTTATTCAAAATTCGCTTAATATCATTCGCTTGAACAAGGCATTCTTT
>JBBAKY010000046.1:0-27655 GCA_040403295.1 Arcicella sp. | reverse complement strand
AGATGAAGTAAAGGTTGCATAAGAATGTATGAATTTTCAAATTTGTACAAAATAAATAACTGTGAACTTGAAATTATGAATTTCCAATAAACTGATAATGAATTGTATTTTGGAAATATTCATAATTCATCATTCATAACTCATCATTAAAGATATATGAATTCAAATCCAATCGGAATTTTTGATAGTGGCATCGGGGGATTGACCATTGCCCATGCCGTTACAACGCTTTTACCCAACGAAAATATCACTTATTTCGGAGATACTGCACATTTACCCTACGGAGACAAATCTTCTTCGGCAATTCAGGCTTATTCCATCAAAATTTGTAATGTTTTGTTACAACAAAAATGTAAAGTTATTTTGATTGCTTGCAATTCTGCCTCTGCGGCGGCTTATGAATTGGTACGTGAATACGTGGGAAGCAAAGCGAAAGTGATCAATGTGATTGACCCCGTAATTGATTACTTATCTATAACTTATACAGAAAAAACAATTGGATTGATTGGTACAAAACAAACCGTTAATTCTAATATTTATAAAAAGAAAATTGATAATTTAGAGAAAGGAATTACGTTGAAATCGCTGGCCACACCTTTGCTCGCTCCGATGATTGAGGAAGGGTTTTTTAACAATAATATTTCAGAAAGTATCATTGAAGAATATTTACATCATGCAGAATTGGACAATATCGAAGCCCTCATTTTGGGTTGTACCCATTATCCATTAATCAAGAAACAAATTGAGAATTATTATCAAGGAAAGGTCAATGTGCTGGATACTTCAGAGATTGTAGCAAAGGCATTAGAAACATATCTCTCTAAAAATAAAATGCTTAATATGATGAATTCTCATATTAAGCATTTTTATGTCTCGGATTATACCAATTCATTTGAAACTTCTACCAAGATTTTCTTTGGCGAACAAATTCATTTGGAACATTATCCGCTGTGGGAATAATCAATGTAATTATCCCATGTTGACTTTGTTAAAGGCTTTTCTAATCCGTTGTCTCAACAAGGTAATGGGAGAAATATTCTTTTTTGAACTTCTCCACCACAAATATCCAATCACTGCAGTTAAAACATAAGGTGCCATCAATAAATATAAAATGGCAACATTCAGATTTGAAGCAATCTGACTTCTTCCGTTTGAAACCGTGCTTTCAACCGTCATTCTGCACATCGCACATTGAGCCATGCTTATGGATGTACTTAAAATGATTAATATGATGGATGCAACAAATATCTTTTTCATAAAGCTGTGAGTTATAGGCTGTGAGTTATACGAGATTCATTATCTCTTTGCTCAAAGCTGTTTGCTGATCACTAATTATAATATGGTGAAATCATTAAATATACAATCACGCCTGTAACCGATACGTATAGCCACAATGGAAACGTCCATTTTACAATCTTCTTATGTTCAGCAATTTGTCCACTCAAAGCGTAGTAAACGGCTCTAAGCACAAACCAAACTACTCCAATCGATAATGAAATATGAGAAATTAGAAGAACATAATAAATGGGTTTTAAAATCCCTTCACCACCGTAAGATGTTGAAGCATTAGAAACGTGATATAAAATATACAATAACAGAAATAATGACCCTTGTATAAACGAAAGACTCATCATTCTTCGGTGCATACTGATATTCTTGTTCTTGATGAATATAAAACCTGCAATTAATGTAATTGAAGTAGTTGTATTCAACAAACCAATTACGTGTGGTAATACTTTTGTCCAAGAACCTAAGTCTATTTTAGTCCTAATTCCAATTAAAATGGCAACCGCAACTGGAATAGCAATGGATAAAATATTAACTAATCGTTCGTTTTTTGTGTTTTTTTCTAATACTAATGAAGTCATTTTATGTTAATTTTTTGTGTCGTAAATTCTTAGTAATACTCTTATTTCTAATATTAATCTGTCCACATCTTTCTTGTCAGTTCCATCATAAAATCCTCTGATGTGTCCCTCTTTATCTATTAGAATTAACTTTTCTGAATGGATAAATGTTTCGTCAGGGGTTTTTACTGCTTTATCATAATCCGAAGCATCGGCCACTGGAATATAATAGCCTTTGACTGCCAATGGATATATAACTGATTTTGTACCCGTCAAAAAATGCCATTTTCCCGCTTTTGCATCATATTTTTTTGAGTATTCTTTTAGTTGTTCAGGTGTATCATGGGTTGGATCAACGGAAAAAGAGGCAATTTGCACTTCTTCATACGTATTAAAAGTATCCTGTAAACGGGTCAATTGACTCGAAATTTTTGGACAAATTGAACCACATCGTGTGAAAAAGAAATCCGCCACGTAAATTTTTCCTTTCAAAGATTCTCCATTGAATACTTTATCATTTTCATCGGTTAAAGTCCATGCCGGAATGGTATGGAAAACCGTATCCATATTTGGCTGATTCCATTTTGGATTTGGATTTTTACGCATCATTACATTGCCAGTCGTCGAATCAATTCGAGGAATCAAATAAGGCAGTTCATAATGATTTTCCCCAAAGCCTTTGAGGTATAAAAAAATTAAAGCTGGAACTACTAATGCAGCGATTAGAATTCCAGCTTTTATCATTCTTTGAGACATAATATTTGTTGCTTAAAACAACTTTTTTTAAATTAATTCTTTGGACATCAATACGTTAGTTACACTATTGCCTAACGCCTAATCCCCAATTTCTAACCTATCTATGAGCTCCTCCTTCAAGAAGTAAAGCTACTAACAACCAAGCAATTGTAATAACAGGGAATAAAACTGCCCAAATCAATACTTTAACTTCATTTTTTAAGTGCATAAATTCTCCCACGATAAAAAATGCTTTAACAATGGTCATAGTTGAGAAAATGCCTACTCTCCAACGATTATTTGGCATTGTAAACGCAATGGCAAATTCGATTGCGGTTAAAATTAGAAGAATCCAAAACGTTTTCCAAATAGCTGCTGTTTGCGCTGGAGCAATTACTTTTTCTTCGGTTACTTGTGAATGTGAAGCCATTTTTTTTAATATTTTTTGATTAACAAAATCTTTTCAAAGTATCTTCCAAAGGGAAGATTTACGTGGGTAATTACACTAAATAGAAAAATGTAAATACAAATACCCATACTAAATCTACAAAGTGCCAGTAAAGACCAACTTTTTCAACCATTTCATAATGTCCACGGCGTTCATAAACACCTGTTGCGGCATTGAAAAATATCAAGATATTCAAAATTACACCTGAGAATACGTGTGTTCCGTGGAACCCTGTGATAAAAAAGAATAAATCTGCAAAAGCTGGAGGTCCGTAAGGATTACGAACTAAATTAGCGCCATCAATAGCATTTCCAGCTACATCTTTTGCTGCTAAAGTCAATTCTGGTCCGTGTATAAAGTGAGACCATTCCCAAGCCTGAGAACCCAAGAAAGTAAAACCTCCTAAAATTGTCCACAACATCCATTTCTCTACATCAGCACGGTCGCCACGGTGTCCAGCTTCTACGGCCAAAACCATTGTTACTGAACTAAAAATCAAGATAAAAGTCATGATACCAACGAAAATCAAAGGAGCTTCAACACCATGTAAAAATGGTAATGCAGCAAATACTTTATCAGGAATTGGCCAGTGGGTTGTTGAGAAAAAGAACGCCTCATGAGCACCTGAATAGGCATTATTACTGAAACGTATCATTCCGTAAGTTACCAATAAGGCTGAAAAAGTAAAGGTATCCGAAAGTAAGAAAAACCACATCATGAGTTTTCCATAACTTGCTTTCATTGGTTCTGAACCACCCGTCCAAGTTAAATTTTCAGGTACGGCAGGAGCGTGTATTGCAGACATTTTTTAACGGTTTTAATTAATAAAATTAAGTTAACAGTTTATGAGTTTAAGGTTCATAAGTTTAGAGTTTATAAGTTTTTCGATAATTTAACGAAACCTATTCACTTTTAACTTATTCACTTTCAACTTTTTACTCTATCTATTGAAATATAAAAATAAGAACAAATATAACCAGAGAATATCTAAAAAGTGCCAATAAGTAGCACATAACTGGATTCTGGTAAGATTTTTCTTTTCATTCGTAAATCTAAATGACGAAACTAAGGAAATTAACAAGACAACTAATCCTGAAATTACGTGAGCAGCATGCAGTCCAATGAGTGCATATAACCAAGATGCTGCCACATCACTTCCGGCAAAATATAGTTGATTCTTGATTAAATCAGAAAAACCAATCACTTGAGTGGTCAGAAATCCTAATCCGAATACAAAAGTAATAGATATTGCTATTTTTAGGGTATTGAAATTGTTATTTTTTGCAGCTCTTACAGCGAAAAACATAAAAATACTGCTAATTAACAATATCCCAGTTGAATACCAGAAAATTGTTGGCATTTCAAACTCGTGCCAGCGTCCTTCGGCTTTACGAACTAAGTAACCTGATGTCCATCCTGCAAACATCATTAAGATAGATACGATGGCGAGCCAAAGCATGAATTTTTTGGGATTCATCGAGAGCGTTTCTTCCGGCTCATCGAGATTTATATTTACTAAATGTTCTGGTGTCATGGTTTTATATTTTATCCATTAAAAAGGCAATCTGTACAATTGGTAAGTAAATAAACGAACCAAACATCATCATTAAGGCAGCCTTATCGGTGGGTTTTGACATTAAATAAAAAGTTTGTGATAAAAATAATACGCCACAAACAACGGCTACAATGGCTGAATTAAATCCTGTCATTCCTAATAAATGTGGGATAAATCCGCAAGGCACAAGGAAAATAGTATAAATCATCATGGTGATTGCTGTACGCAAATCTTTGTGTCCATTATTTGGTAACATTTTGAAGCCCGCACGTTGGTAATCTTCATCTGCTACCCAAGCAATTGCCCAAAAATGAGGAAACTGCCAGAAGAATTGTATCGCAAATAAAATTCCTGGTTCTAAGCCAAATGCACCCGTTGCTGCCACCCAACCAATCATTGGAGGAAATGCTCCAGGAAATGCACCCACAAATACAGATATTGGTCCAACTCTTTTCAGAGGCGTATAAACGAATCCGTATAATAGAAATGACAGCACGCCCAACAAACCTGCTTTATAGTTGAATTCAATGAATAGAATATAAGTGGCAATTGTAAAAAGAATCATGCAGAATATTGATGCTTCATATACGCTCAATCTACCAGTTGGTAATGGACGATTTTGCGTGCGTTTCATCAATTTATCCAATTCAATTTCCTTAATTTGATTGACAATATTGGCAGCTCCTGTAATACAAAAACCGCCGATGCTAATCAGAAATAATTTCCACCAATCAATTCTATCAACGGCTAAAGAATATCCAAAAGCTCCCGAGAATGCCACCAAGGCTGAAAGTCTGAATTTTAATAATTCATAATACGCTTTTGTTTTTGAAACGGTACTGATTGAGATGTTTTCGTTTGTCGTAATCATTTTTTTCACGATTGAGATAACCGTGTTACATTTTTAAAATTCAATAATAATAAAATTACAAACTGTATTCCCAGTGAAATGATTGCCAAGGTCAAATGAATGGGTTGCATATAGGGTGGTACTCCAAAATACGCCATCACTGTTCCTGACAAAATTTCAATAATTATTATCAAAACCAACACTTGCATAAACTTATAAATGATGCCTTGTTGTTGGATATTCTTTCTGAGTTGCCAAATTAGATAAATGTGTAAACCCAAAATTAATAGAGAATAGGAGCGATGTATATAAAATGGCAAACCCATTTGCTCAATCCAAGCCTCACGATTATAACCAAAAATCGGACTGGCAATCACTTGATCAATTGCTTCTCTTACCTGCGTCCCCAAAAGTACTTGCGAAGTTGAAAGCACCAGTACAAGAATTAATATTTTATTCAAAAACGACTTTTTCTCCACGTATTCTATGCGAATTACTTTTGACCATGCTCTTGCGATAGCGTATAGTAGAACAAATATCACCAAAACTGCCAATATCATGTGTAAAGTAACAACGCCAGGTTTTAGGAAAGAATCTACTACATATTTACCTAATGCACCATTAGCTCCGATTAAGAGTACTCCTAAAAATGACAAAATGGTAATTGTTTTGTCTTTCTTCCAATAAGCAAAAGAAGCTAAAAAGGTTGCAAAAACGATAATTCCAGTTAATGCTCCCAACAAACGATTTGCGTATTCAATCCAAGTTTTAGTAACATTAAATTCAACTTCACCATGCAATTTTGCTGCATAAATTTGTTGATAATTCGTGGGTAATTGACTGGCCTCTGTCGGGGGAATTAGCATGCCAAAACACTTAGGCCAATCTGGGCAACCCATTCCTGAACCCGTACTACGTACTATACCTCCTGCTAAAACTAACAGATATACGGTGATGATTGTGGCGATGCCTAATTTTCGGAATAGCATTTCTAAATATGTAATTACTAATTTTCAGTTCACAACATTAATACGAATTTGCTCTATCAACAACAAGTATTAATTGTCATAAAAAATGATACAAAACTAATTTTTTCTTTAAAAAATTAAACTTCAAATTCCCTTTAAACAAAATTGAGAATATATTAACCAGATTTTTCTTAGTTAATATATTCTCAAAGTTAGAGGTATTTATTTCTTAGTGATTGTAAACTGAATTTTGGCTGTCTAACAATCCTTCGATTTCTTTCTCTTTCGCCATTTCTTCATTTTCTTCTGGGAAGTTCGATTCAGGAGTTGCTGAATACGGTACATTCTGAGGAATGAAGTCGGTTGCTGACCCTGGTTTGCTATAATCGTATGGCCAACGATAAACGGCTGGAATTTCTCCCTCCCAGTTTCCGTGTCCTGGATTAACAGGTGTTGTCCATTCTAAAGTATTTGAACTCCAAGGATTTTGAGGTGCTTTTTTACCCTTAAAAATCGAATAAATAAAGTTTACCGTAAAAATAGCTTGTGCTGAGAAGGTAAGAATTGCCGCAATTGAGATAAACATATTCATATCAACAAATGCTTCCATTCTACCGTTTCCAAGTGCTGTAAATGAATAATAACGTCTTGGAAAACCAGCTAAACCAATATAGTGCATTGGGAAAAACACGCAATAAACACCTACGAATGTAGCCCAGAAGTGAACATAACCAGCGGTTTTATTCATCATTCTACCAAACATTTTAGGGAACCAATGATAAACCCCAGCCATCAATCCGAAGAATGATGCAGCACCCATTACTAAGTGAAAGTGAGCTACTACAAAGTATGTATCATGTAAATTAATATCCAGAGCAGAGTTACCAAGAATAATACCTGTCAAACCACCTGAGATAAATAATGAAACTAATCCAATTGAGAACAACATTGCTGGTGTGAAAATGATATTTCCCCTCCATAACGTAGTGATATAATTAAATGATTTTACTGCCGATGGAACTGCAATAATTAGGGTCAAGAACATAAATACTGACCCTAAAAATGGATTCATACCCGTTACGAACATATGGTGAGCCCATACAATGAAAGCAAGTAAGGTAATTCCCATCAATGAACCAATCATTGCACGGTATCCGAAAATAGGCTTACGAGAGTTAGTAGCAATGATTTCTGAAGTAATACCCAAAGCTGGCAACAACACAATATAAACCTCTGGGTGCCCTAAGAACCAAAATAAATGTTGGTATAAAATTGCTGAACCACCAATATTTGGTAAAGCTTCTCCGCCAATATAGATTTCTGATAAATAGAATGATGTTCCAAAGCTACGGTCAAAAATTAACAATAATGCCGCAGATAACAATACAGGGAATGATAATAAACCTAAAATAGCGGTAAAGAAAAACGCCCAGATTGTCAATGGTAATTTTGTGAATGACATTCCACGTGTACGCAAGTTGATAATTGTACAGATATAATTAATACCTCCCATTAACTGCGAAACAATGAACAATGCCATACTTGATAGCCATAAAGTCATACCTAAACCTGAACCTGGCATTGCTTGTGGCAAAGCGCTCAATGGTGGATAAATTACCCAACCCCCTGATGCAGGACCAGTTTCAATGAATAACGAAGCAAACATAATCACAGATG
This sequence comes from Arcicella sp., assembly GCA_040403295.1. GTDB lineage: Bacteria > Bacteroidota > Bacteroidia > Cytophagales > Spirosomataceae > Arcicella. The sequence continues at coordinate 19,575 of JBBAKY010000046.1, read as the reverse complement.
CTGCAAAGAAGAACCAATACGATAACATATTGATAAATCCGGAGGCCATATCTCTTGCGCCAATTTGTAATGGAATCAAGAAATTTGAGAACGTTCCTGAAAGACCTGCCGTCAATACAAAGAATACCATAATGGTTCCATGCATTGTTACAAGTGCTAAATAAAATTCTTTTTCTAATTTTCCTTCTACAATCCACTGACCTAAAATTGGCTTTAACCAAGTTAAATCCATATTAGGAAAACCTAATTGTAAACGAAAGATGATTGACATAGCACCCCCGAAAAACGCCCAGATTATACCAGAAATTAAATATTGTTTTGCAATTGTCTTGTGGTCTTCTGAGAAGATATACTTTTGAACGAAGCCCAACTCGTGATGCTCATGCTCATCGTGTGAATGTGCGTGAGTGTCGATTGCGTGTAGTGTTTCAGTTGCCATGATTTATATTAATTTATTCTTTGTTGAATAGCTAAATGTTTATCTTAATGAAGTTGCTGCTGCTGGTGTAGCACCGCTTGCTTGGGTGCTATCTGATGCCGTAGGGGCTGATACTTCAATATATTTTTGTGCTTTTGATTTCAATTTCTCCGGTACTTTTGCTAAGTAATCAGGATTTTGAGTCAAGAACGGTTTTTGTTGCTTACACCAAGCTGCATATTCTTCTGGTTCATCCACAAAAACGGTAATTGCCATTCCAAAGTGTCCACGACCACAAATTTCTGTACAGTTTAATTTAAAGTTAAATTCTGGATTACCAGTAATATAACGCATTTCATCTGTTGACTTATTTGGTATAAACCAAAATTTTGTTGGCATTCCAGGTACAGCATCCATTTTAACACGGTGGTAAGGTAAATAAACCGAGTGTAAAACGTCTTGTGCATTGATCTTTAGTAATACAGGAACACCTTTTGGGAGGTGCATTTCATTAGCTGTAAAATCATCAAAACAATGTTCATCCGTAAAATCCATGCCCAAGGAATTTGTTTCATTGATTAACTTATAATTATGATTTCCTAATTTTTGGTCATCATTTCCAGCGTAACGTACATACCATCCAAATTGATGACCTGTTAATTCAATGACAACAGCATTATCAGGAGCTTGTGAAGTAATATCTCTCCAAGTTCTCCATCCTGAGAATACCAAAACTGCCATCACAACAGCTGGAACAACCGTCCAGATAAGTTCTATTTTATGATTTACCGGGTAAAATGCTGCAACTCTTCCTTTTTTGTAACGATACATAAATGGAAAAATAAATAGTAACGCATTAGTTACAAAGAATGCAAGCGTAATTACCCCCATTGATATCCAGAACATTCTGTCGGTGATTAAACCATGGTCTGAGGCTGCTACTGGTAGTAAATCAGGCTTTGAATGGAGGAATGACCAAGTTGCACCAATTGATCCCAAAACTAAGAACACAAGGAATCCGATGGCATTTATGTTATTGGCACTATCTACTGGTGAATCGGTGTCTTCTTGAACTCCTTTGATTCCTTTGGATAGAGTCATACTCTTATTGACAATCATGATTGCCAATGCTAAGAATATTACCGACAAAAGACCTATTAAATATGTCATTTTATTAGCTAATTTTTTGGTTATAAATTCTGTTTTGTAAAACTACTTGTTAAATATTGCAAGTAGTGAATTACTTACTCCTATATAAAAAAATGTTGAATAGAAATGTTTTTAACTACTTGCATTTTTTATGGAAAATTATCGAAAGCTTTTCAATAAACATTCAATTACTAAATATCGTGATGAAGTGCTTCTTCTAAGAAAGGATGATTTTTCGCTACTAAAGATGCTTTCGTTAATTGTACTGAAACAATATATACAAATGCTGAAGCAAACATCGCAACCATGCCAAATTCTACTAATCCATATCCACCATGTTTACCCACTGTCCCTGGCATAATCATTTGGTAAAAATCTAAGTAATGCCCTACGATAATAAATGCACAACAGATTTTCAAGAAAATTGGTGTACGTTTTGCATCACGAGACATCATTACTAAGAAAGGGAAAAAGAAGTTGAAAAATACATTCAAAATCTCAGTAGCCTTATAAATTTTGTCGTGTCCTTCCCAACGCTCTAAAAAATAAATTGTTTCCTCAGGGAAGTTAGCGTAGTAAATCAATAGAAATTGTGCAAACCATACGTATGTCCAGAAGATAGAAAATGCAAACATGAATTTACCTAAATCGTGTAAATGGTTGAAATTTACATATTGCATATACCCTTTATCTTTCAACAACAAAACGGTTAGTGTGATAGTAGCTAAACCAGTTACGTGCCATGAAGAGAACATATACCAGCCAAACATGGTTGAAAACCAGTGAGTATCAATTGACATAACCCAATCCCAAGCTGACATTGAACTTGACACACCCATTAACAGAATAAAGATTGTGCCAATCTTTACCATTGAATAGAAGTTATCCGTTCCTCCATCCAAATCTTCGGCTATTGATTTTTTACGCATCCAGTTCCAAAGAACTAACCAACCTCCAAAGAAGAAGACCATACGCCCCAAGAAGAACCATTTATTCAAATAGCCTGATTTTCCTGCGATAACTTTATCGTAATTTTCACTACCTTTTACCGATATTCCTTCGTGCATCCAGTGGAAAAGTACATCTCCTTTATATAGAAAAACAAAAGTTAAGATTGAACCTGTAACGATCAAAAATGGAGGGAATGCCTCTGCAACTCGTTTCACTACCGATGACCAACCTGCTTTTGATAAGTACTGTAGTGAAACAAAGAACATACCAATTACCGCAATACCCGTAAAAAATACACCGTTCAACCAAAGGTTTGCCCAGATTCGAGTTGTCCAGTCATAGGTTTCATGATGAGAAACTGCTCCGCCTGATTCATGACTTCCATGTTCTGCACCGTGCCCTGCTACCGCATGAGCAGCATCGTGTTCTCCACGAGATAACAAAAATATTCCGACAATTAGTGCTATTGTTCCTGCTAAAAAAGCATAAATAACTCTTTTGCGACCTTCCGCCGTGAACTCAAAATGTTCTTCGACATTAGATGGGGAAAAATGTGAATGTCCCGCCATTAGTGTAATTTGATAATTTGAAAATTAAATAATTTGAAAATTAGTTGATATTTTTAACTATAATTTATCAGCCTTTGTAAATTTATTCTATTGAAAAATCGGAATCATTAATCATTTTCAAATTAAAAAATTCTCAAATTCTCGAATTTGAATTAAGGTGCTTGTTGTAATTGATGCACATAAAGTACAATTTTCCAACGGTCGGATGGTGAAACTTGCGAGCCATGAGCCCACATACGTCCTTTTCCGTGTGTTATAGTGTGGTAAATATGTCCATCATTCAAGTTTTTTAAAGCATCCGATGAATAGATTGGTACACCTTTGTACATTTTAGCTACTAATCCATCGCCTTTACCAGCTTCACCATGACAGTGTTGGCAGTATCTTTCATACTGTAATTTTCCAGCTTCAAGATTTACTTCTGTTGGTTCAAAAGGATTCGTCAATAAGGCTTCTGATGATGCCATATCTCCTGATTTGATGTTGCGAGAAACCAACTCCATTTCTAACAAATCTCCATCAATAGAATCTGTTTTTGCCACTTGTCCGTAATATTTACGTGGAACAGTGCCTTTTACTGGCAAACGCATATTCATTCCGTAAGGATTGATATGATTGGTATCTCCTTCTGATTGTGAAAGTGGCTCATATCCAACAGAATGATACATATTTGGCGCAAATTCTGTACCTTGATCGTTATGTTTATCCGCACAAGATGTTATTGCAAAAGCAACAATTCCAGATAGGATGAGACTGTTTGTTTTATTGGTAAACATAATTTTTGATTATTAGTCGTAAGTTATGTTAGGTTTCTGGTTTTGGGTTTTAGGGTTTAGTGAAGTCTTTTATGAAATACTAATACCTAATACCTAACAACTATTACCTAATCAACTAAAATTGTTTAACATTTACTTCGATTGCACCTGATGCTCTCAAAATTGTTTCGATTTCAGATTCAGATTTTCTATTATTGGCCATATTTACGGTCATAATAAATTTATCATCTGTACTTCTCAAATCAAACGTTCTTTGTTTTTTACCAGGCCATAGACTGTTTGATACTAAAAAAGTTCCAACCATTCCGAAAGCAGTAAATAAAACGGTTCCTTCAAAAGATACTGGAATCCAGTCTGGCAAGGCAAAATAATCTTTACCTCCAATAATCATTGGCCAGTCAAAAACCATTGTATAGTTAATCAAAGAGAAAATAGTGATTAACCCTAAACAACCAAACATAAAGGCTGCAATTGGAATACGTGTACGTGGGTGTCCAATTGCAACGTCTAATCCGTGAATTGGGAATGGCGTATAGACTTCTTCAATCTTCACACCGGTGTTTTTGACTTCGGTAACGGCAGCGACTACTTCTTCATCATCGTCGTAAACTCCTACTAAATATCTTTCTGTTGAATCCATTGTTTTTTGGCTTTCAGCTTTTAGCGATGAGCTTTCAGCTTTTAAAAAATTTCTATTGAGAATTTTCTTATTTATCTTTTTAATAACTTATCTAAAAGCCGATAGCCAAAAGCTAACAGCTGAAAGCTATTAATGAATTGTTTCTTTTTCTTTTTCTCCCGATGGTTTTTTCTTGAAAGGATAGTTTGTTGAAACACCTTTCATTACTGCTTTCACTTCGAACATATTGATTACTGGTAAAAACTTGGCAAACAAGAAGAATAAAGTAAAGAATAAACCGAATGAGAAAATATAATCACCAATGTCAAACATCGTTGGCGTAAACATCGCCCATGAAGATGGAAGATAATCACGGTGTAAAGATGTTACAATAATTACAAAACGCTCGAACCACATACCCACGTTTACTACTATCGACAAAATAAATGATACCAAAATACTGGTACGTATTTTCTTGAACCAGAATAATTGTGGAGATACTACGTTACAAGTCATCATCATCCAATATGCCCACCAATATGGCCCAGTGGCACGGTTAATGAAAGCATAAGACTCATATTCAACGCCTGAATACCAAGCAATGAAAAATTCAGTTAAATATGCAATACCTACAATTGAACCTGTAACAGTGATAATGATGTTCATCATTTCAATGTGTTCAATGGTAATATAATCTTCTAATTTGAATACTACACGAGTAATCAACAAAAGACTTTGTACCATGGCAAAACCTGAGAAAATTGCTCCTGCCACAAAATATGGAGGGAAGATTGTCGTGTGCCATCCCGGGATAACAGACGTTGCAAAGTCCATTGATACGATTGTGTGTACTGAAAGTACAAGTGGTGTTGAAATACCCGCTAAAATCAGAGAAACGTATTCGTAACGAGCCCAAGTTTTTGCTGAACCTGTCCAACCTAAACTGAATGCACCATACCAGAATTTTGAAGCTTTTGTTTGCGCTCTATCACGGATAGTTGCTAAATCAGGAACAAGACCCATGTACCAGAATACTAATGATACGGAGAGATATGTTGAGATAGCAAAAACGTCCCATACCAGAGGAGAGTTGAAGTTTACCCACAACGAACCGAATGTATTTGGCAAAGGTAATGCCCAGTGAAATAACCAAGGACGTCCCATGTGAGCTAAGATAAACGATGCTGCACAAAGTACGGCAAAGATGGTCATAGCTTCAGCAGAACGGTTAATGGATGTTCTCCATTTTTGACGAAATAATAACAATACGGCTGAAATTAGTGTACCTGCGTGACCGATGCCTACCCACCATACAAAGTTGGTAATATCCCATGCCCAGCCTACGGTCTTATTCAAACCCCAAACTCCGATGCCTTGCCACCACGTGTAGCCTAAGCAAAAAGCGCCATAAGCGAATACTAAGCAAGAAACTCCAAAAGCGATTTTCCACTCTTTGGTAGGTTCTCCCTCAACTTGCTTACAAATATCATTTGTAACGTCATGATAAGATTTACCGCCTGAAACAAGGGTTTCTCTTATGGGTGATACTACGTGCGACATATATTTTTAATTTAAGATTTTAGTTTCTATTTACTATACGTGTTCTTTTGATTCTGCAACAGCTCCTTCCTTACTTACTTTTTCATCCTTATTACGGATTTTAACTAAGTAAGAAATACTTGGCTTAACGTTAATTTCTTCGATCACTCCGAAAGCACGTCCCTTTCTCTCATTAGATAATAATTTCGAGATGGCAGTTGTTTCGTCATTCATATCTCCAAATGTAATCGCATCAGTTGGACAAGATTGAGCGCAAGCTACTTGGATTTCTCCATCAATTGGTCTTCTTTTTTCTTTCTTGGCTTCCAGTTTACCCGCTTGGATACGTTGAATACACATTGAACATTTTTCCATAACACCACGTGAACGAACCGTTACATCTGGGTTAATCACCATACGACCTAAATCGTTGTTGAATTGAAAATCATATTCGTCTGTTTGGTAGTAACGGAACCAGTTGAAACGACGTACTTTATATGGACAGTTGTTGGCACAATAACGTGTACCGATACAACGGTTATAAGTCATTTGGTTCAACCCTTCCGTTGAGTGAGTTGTTGCTAATACTGGACAAACAGTCTCACACGGAGCGTTGTTACAGTGCTGGCAAAGCATTGGTTGGAACACAACTTCTGGGTTTTCAGAAGCATTTTCTAATCCTTTTACATCTTCAACGTCAGCATCAGAAGAATAGTAACGGTCGATACGCATCCAGTGCATTTCACGACGATTAATTACTTCTTGACGACCTACCACTGCAATATTATTTTCAGCATTACAAGAAACTACACAGGCTGCACAACCAGTACAAGTGTTCAAGTCGATGACCATTCCCCATGCGTGATTATTGTATCTGTGTCCGTTCCATAATGAAACTTCTTTCTCGCTAATTTCTTGCTTGTTTCCGTTTAAGGCAGAAATCTCTTTCTTACCTTCCGATGTTACAACCGATGGCTTGAAACGACCAGCTTCTACATTTTTCTTATAAGCACTAAGAACGGTTTCTTGAACAACTGACTCACGAGCCATTACGGTATTGTGCGTTTGTGTACGAGCAATTTTAGCAGTTTCACCTGTGGCTTTCACTTGAACATCACCCGTATTTGAGAAGGCAATATTTCCGCCAATCGTTGAAGCAAAAGGATAAACATTTGCACCAACACCATTGGCTGATTTACCTGCTTTTGTACGGCCGTATCCAATAGCTATGGCTACGGTGTCATTTGCTTGACCTGGTTGAACAATGAATGGTAATTTTATTGATTTACCATTTACTGAAACTTCAACTTCAAGCGTATCTAATTCTACTTCTTGATCTAAACCTAATTTCTTAGCAGTCGCTAAAGAAACGGTAGCATAATTGCCCCAACACGATTTAGAAACTGGTTCTGGGCATTCTTGTAAGAATGGGTTATTAGCTTGTGAACCAGTACCCATCGTTACTTTTTCATAAATAGCTAACTCCATTTTATCACCAGTATTTGCTTTGTAGTTTTTCGATATCGAAACCACTGCATCAGCTAAATCAGTTTGAGGAACATTGAAGGCAACAATAGAACTTGGCTCGTAAATACCATCATGCAATGCTTTCGACCATGCTACATTACTTCCCAAAGTTGCTACCCACCCATTTTCAAGGTAAGTTGCGTAGTCTGAATCCAAACCAGCCCATTTTAAAAGACTTGATTGAGTTTGACGAGTTTTGAAAATAGTTGAGATAGTTGGTTGTGTGAAAGAGAAGTGACCTCTTTTAGGCTCAGCATCGTTCCATGATTCTAAATAATGTGAATCTGGCGTGTTGTATTTACAAAGTGATCCTGTTTCGTCAGCACGGTCATTGGTTGAAATGGTCAACTCAATTTTTGATAATGCTTCTCCTAATTCTATTCCACGTGGGTGATTATAAACTGGGTTTGCATTGTAGAAAATTACTGCACCAATTTGTCCTGCCTTTGCTTCATTAATAAACATTGACATTTCAGCATCAAAACCTTGACGGTAATTTGATATAGTTCCTGCATCAATTGTAGAACCATAAGCACCTAACATAACGTTGATAGCAACTACTACGGTTTGAACGGCTGGGTCATTTGATCCTGAAACTACCAATGATGCTCCTTTTGTTGTTACTAAATCAACAGCAGCTTTATCCAAATGGTCAATCTTAACGGATGCAGATGAAATAGCTACACCACCAATTTTTCTTGCAATGGCATTATAAAGAGCCGTTACTACTAAACCTTCCTGTGAAGGCTTGTAAGTTGCACGATAATCAGCGTTTGCACCAGTGTTAGACATGATTGTCTCAAACTGATAATGACGAGACATTTCTCTATTTCCACCTTCGCCTGAATTTACTCTACGGGTTTTTGCCCATTGTCCAGCGAATTCAGTTGGAGCAATCCAAGTACCTAAGAAGTCAGCTCCGATTGAAACGATTGTTTTTGCTTTGCTGAAATCAAAACTTGGTAATATCCCGCCATTGGCTTGTACCAAGCCTGATATCGAATTGGCATCGTAAGTAACTAATTTTGTGGTTGGGTATTTAGCAATAAATTCACTTATAACTTTCTTTGTGGTTGGTGAAAGAATGGTATTTGATACAATTCTAATTTGACCTCCACGAACGGCAACTTTACTTAACTCAGCAATAATTTCTTTATCAGCTAAAGTCCAATCAGCAGCTTTACTACTAATTGTTGCTCCTTTTAATTTTTCGTTATCATAAAGACTCAATACAGATGCCTGTACACGAGCAGATAATGCCCCTTTACTTACTGATGAAGCCTTATTTCCTTCAACTTTGATAGGACGACCTTCACGAGTTTTTACCAATATCGAAGCGTATTCACCACCATCCACGAAGGTTGATGCGTACCAGTTGGCAATAGTTGGCTCAACGTCTTCTGGTTTATTTAAGTACGGAATTGCTTTTTTGATGGGCGCTTCGCAAGCGGCTAATGCCACGGCAGATACGCCAAAACCTAAAACTTTCAAGAAGTCACGACGAACAGTATTTGTTCCATCAATGATTAATTCTCCTTTATCGTCCGCTGTTGGAGCATCACCAAATTCACGATGTGCGTGTTTGACAAACTCTGAACTGTTTGTCAATTCCTCAATTCCTCTCCAATACCGCTTTGTATTATTTTCCATATTTGTAATATGTGATTAGCTTTTTGACTTTCGGCAATCGGCTTTTTTTAATGTCTTGATTAACGTTTTTGCTTTTGGGGAGGTCATTTAATAATCACCAATCACCAGTCACTAATTCACCAATTTCTTAATAGTGGCACTTTGAACATTCTAAACCACCAATGTCTTGTACTTTTAATGGTTCTTTGTTTTCGCTATTGTGCAATTCTACTAATTTATCATAGTAGGCATTCCCTTTTGCATTTACGTTTGTCTTTCTGTGACAATCAATACACCATCCCATTGTTAAAGATGAACGTTGTTGAACAACTTCCATTTTAGCAATCTCTCCGTGACAGTTTGTACATTCTAAACCGCCAACGTTTGTGTGTTGAGAGTGATTGAAATAGGCCAAATCTGGAAGGTTGTGTACTCGCACCCACTGAATTGGCTCATCTTTTTCAAGAGAACGATAAATTTTTTGAATTTCTGGAGATTCACGTTTAATCGCATTATGGCAGTTCATACAAATGTTTGCCGAAGGAATATTTGCACCTTTTCCTTTGTAAACGCCTGTGTGGCAATAGGTACAATTAATTTCGTATTGACCAGCGTGAAGTTTGTGAGAGAATTGAATAGGTTGTTCGGGAGCGTATCCTTTATGAATACCGATTCCGTAAGCCGCATCAATCGTTGCTTTTCCAATTAATAATGTAATTAACAACGCTGCACCCGTTTTGAAAGCACTATTTGCCGTTAATTTCTTAACGTTTTCGGTGATTCTTTGAAGTAAAGGGATTTTTTGAGCTTCCTCAGAAGTAGCATCAATCGAAGCCAATTTTGTTAAACTCGAAACGATTGATAATAAAGCAATTAATACTAAAACCATTACTGCTAATAGGGCAATCATGATGTATTGCATCATTCCACCGTTTGAAGAACCTTCTGAGGGAGTTCCAGTAGAGGGAGTTCCAGCAGTAGGAATCGGCACTACAACAGCTTGAGCATCGACATAAGCAATGACACTGGTAATTTGTGCTGCTGAATATCCTGGATAGGCAGTCATCTGTGCCTTATTCATTTTGTTGTATAAATCAACGGCGTATTTATCACCAGAGGCAATAACTGCTTGTGGATTATTCACCCACTTTATAATCCAGTCAATTGGTCTTCTTTGCAAAATGCCTTTCAAGCCAGGGCCTACAACTACTTCATCCGTTACAGCGTGACAAGTTGAGCAGTTATTTTTAAAGATTTGTTCACCTTCAGCAATATCTTGGGCGTTCACGCTTGCGAATGAAGCGAAGAATCCTAAAATTGCTATTAAAGAAACATTTTTCAAGCGTTTCATGATTGTCATAATCGTTTTATTACAGAACATTTATATAAAATTACGCTAATTAAATTTAATTATTCAAGAAAGTTAGTGTTTGATTTTTAATCGCAACAAAAACATTTTTTGGTTTAAAAACTCAAATTTACCCCTTTTTCGGGTTACAAAAGTACAATCGGAAAAATTACGAACCAATTATATTTTTGTTCATTTTCGATACTTTTTCTTATCAAGGGAACTATTTAGACGTTTTCTAAATAGCAAAAACGATAAGTTTTTACTTTAAACAGATTGTATTGGACTTTATTAAGAAAGAGATTTAGAAAGAGTATCACGTACAAAACTACGAAAGGAATTAATACCAATGTATGTTTTTAGTGTAATGTTAGAAGGTTTTGTGTCAAAAAAATGTTTGATAGTGTATGTATTTTAAATCAAATGGGTAGATTTCTAACAAAATAGGACGTGTTCGCTTTAAGCGAACACGTCCTTAGAAATTGTTTTTAAAATCAAAAGTTATAAGCTAAACTCAACCGCCCGAAGAATGGTGTTCCTGGTGTAAAATGAATTTCTTCAATGGGTGATACTTCTCCTTTTAATCTACTTTCTGTGGCAAATTGCGTTTCTTTCCAACGAACATCAAAAAGGTTTTGGATTGATAAACCAAAGTTGTAATGCCCTTTGGTGTAATTGATTTGTAAATCATTCACAAAATAGCCTTTTGCTACGATTGAATTATCTTCATTGGCTGGGCGGTCGGCAATGTATCTGTAACGAATTGAACCACTCAATCCAAAAGGTGTTTTTAACGATAATCCGCCAACCGTTGTGAATGTAGGAGCGAGGGGTAAATAGTTTTTCCCAGCCTCCGCATCCATTGAACGAGGGGTTGCCGTATTCAAATCAATATCTGCGTAAAGTGCTTTTGTTAATTGATACCTTACTGAGACATCAATTCCGTACCTGCGTGAGCGTCCGCTCGGTTCAACAACACCTTCATCACCAACATAAACAAACTCTTGTTGTGAGAAAATATACCACGATGCGGCATTGATTAATAATTTTGGAAATGGTTTATAAATTATTCCTAAATCTGAACCATACGTTGCGGGCAAAATTTGTAATCCGCCTTGTGGAACTACCACTCTGGTATCATTCGAGTGAAAGCCTTTTCCAGTATTCAGATAAAGTTGAAACCTTGGATTAAAGGTGTAATAAAAATTCAATTTTGGCGAAATAATCGTTGCTTCTGCCGTTCCGATATTGTTACTCGGATTCAGCAATAAATCTTCGTATTTATTATGAAAGTAATCAAATCTAATTCCCGCATTGATGGTAAATTTATCCGAAACTTTGATGAGTTCATCGGCATAAATAGCCGCATTTATTTCGTTGATATTTCCTAATTTTAAGGCATTAGTCGTAATGACACGGTCTTTTGTTCTTGATAATTCCGTTCCGTTGGTAATATCCTGACGATATTGGATGCCAAATGTAGTCGTGAAATCTTTTTCTCCAATTGAGGTATTGGTTGAATAACTACCATTATAACCGAACAAATTACGGTGTTCTTTTTGGCGAATTTGGTCGCCATTGATGGAATCTTCTCTGAAGAATGTAAAATTAGAATACAACTCAAAATTATAGTTGCTGTAAAAAAGCTGATTTTTGATGACGTGATTTCTGGGTGTAATCGTCACAAATTGGGCATTTACGTTTGTTCTGCTGGTTTCTCCGCCTTCGGTTGGGTCAATTGAGCCGAAGAAATCTGTCAATCCTGAAGCAATGGCACGGTCGGGAATTTGTCCTGAATGATTCCATTTACTCCAAAAGGTTGAACCCGTTAAAGTTAAGTTGGTATTATTGGTAAGATGTCCGTGAAATTTACCAATTATATTTACTCGTTTAAAATTTTGTGGATTATCGAAATAAGAATCACTGTAAGAATATTCTGAGGCTAAATAAGCAGATTGATTTTTTTGTTTTCCTTTTTCACCCAATAAATCTAATCCACCAACGGCACGGTAAGTATTATATTGACCGCCTTCAACTTTCAAAAATGAGTGTTCTATGGTGTTTTTTGTACGAAAATCTACCCATCCTGCGGTGGCTAAATTGCCTTTTTCGGCATTGTAAGAACCTTTTTTAAAGTCCACGCCTTGAATTAATTCTGGAATGACAAAATGCAAATCGGCGTAGCCTTGCCCGTGGGCGTGGGAGACCATATTTACGGGCATTCCATCAACGGTTAAGCGAATATCAGTTCCGTGGTCGAGATCGTACCCCCGCAAGAAAATTTGTTCTGCTTTTCCTCCACCAGCGTGTTGCCCAATGAAAAGTCCTGGCACCATCCTTAAAACTTCTTGGGAATTGGTGATGGGGCGTAATTTAAGGTCTAAACTACTGATAAGTTGCTGGTCGTGAGGGCGTTGGGAAGGAACGACGATTTCAGTTAATTCAATGGATTTATAACCCATCGAAACTTTCAAAAAAGTGTTTTCATCATCTTTTACGACCGCAGTAATTGCTTGTGCCTTGAAACCAAGATGTAAAAATTCGATTTTATAAGGTGCTGCAACTAAATTTTCAAAGTGATATTGTCCTAATTCGTTGGTCAAAATTGCTTTGTTCAAACCCGTCAATTGTACACTCACGCCTTGTATTGGTAGATTTGTCTTCTCATCGAAAACCGTTCCAGAAATACTTCCTAAATGGGCGAAAGCCTGCGTTGAAATGAAAAATATAATCAGCGGTAAGAGTTTTTTCATGATTTTGTAAAGGTAAATTTTTACGGAAACTTTTAAAAATTATTCCAAAAATAAGCGTGCCACAAAATGTGTATTTTATTCTTCTTCAAGAACACACAAATCGTGAACACGCTATTACTAAAAAAATCGCTTAATTTATTTATTAGCTACAATAATTGGTTCATAACCAAATTGTGCTTTTGCTAAGGTTCTATCAATTTTACCAGCATCATTCAATAATTCTGGGTCTTTACTGCCCGTACTCATGGCTACTGAAAGATATTCTTTTGCTTTCTTGAAATCATTCATTTTGAAAGCTACAACTGCCATTGCGTGGTTTACGTCAATATTTCTTGGTCGTTTTTTGTATTCAATTAAACCATGTTTCAAGGCTAAACCCATATTGCCCGCTTTGGTATAAAGTTTACAAAGTTCCAAATCAACAGCGTGTCCAGATTTTGCATCTTGGTCTAACATTTTAGCTACTTCTTTGTATTTATCCAAGGCTTTTTCGTGATTTCCTTGAAGGTCATAAATCTCTGCCATTTCTTCGTGGAATGAAAATTCAGGCATTATTTTCGTTGCTTTGTCTAAAACTTCCAAAGCTTTATTGTATTGTTTCTTTGCTTTCAAGATTCTTGCTTGTCCACCATAAGCAAACGCATAACTTGGACGAACCACTAAAATATCATCGTATTGTTGTTGCGCTTTACTCAATTCCCCCGTTGATTCGTATAAATGCCCGAGCGTTTTTTTGCTCCAACAAAAAGGTTCAGAACCTGGCATTCCAGCTTCTACGGCTAATTTCATGGCACTGATTGAACCTTTAAAGTCTCCATAAATCTCCCGTAGATAAGATGCTCTTGAATAAGATTCTAAAGATGGTTTTAAGGCTTGCATTTTGTCAGACATCGCAATGGCATCTTTATAAAAACCCAATTCCACATTAGCATCCACCAAAACACCGTAAACATACGCATTATCTGGATTGATCTTGCGAGCTGCTTCCGCCAATTCACGGGCTTCGGCAAATTGATGCTGAGACATTTTTACGGATGCTTTGAAGGTGGTAGCTTCAAAATTATCAGGCGACAAATATAAAATTCCGTCTAATATTTTTAATACCGCAGGATAATAATAAGGATGTTCGCCCGTAATTCTGGCCTCGGATAAATAGATGGTTGCAATCTGTAAACGGACTTTAATATCGTTGGGGTCTTTGGCAAGTTTCGTCTTTAATTCATCAACTTTCTCTCTCGTTTTTTGCCATTCCTCGGCTTTTGCTAAATCGCCAGTACGCTCGAAAAGAGCAGGGATTTCTAAATTTGAGGAGCCGTTTTGAGCCGTTGAATTGTCAGATTTGTGCGTTTTATTACAGCTAATTTGAGCCACTAAAATCGTTAAAATAAAGAGGTATTTAATCGCTTGTTGCGCAAATGTAATGGATGTTTTCATGACGAATGATGGTTTGAATAATGTTATAGTTAATTGACTTTCAATAATTTAACATACGAAAGTTTAAAGTTTTTGGATTTAGAGATAAAAAATTATGAGTGATGAGTTATGAATTTTTATCGAAATATCAATTCACAACCCATCACTCATAATTAAAAAAACTTAATTACGAATAATCTTCACCGTACTACGTTCAGTTGGAGAAACTGTTCTAAGAAAATATGTTCCTACTTCTTTACCCAATTTGAAAGTTTTAGTTTCATAATTGCCCGCTTCATCAACTGATTGATGACCAATAATTTGTCCTTTCATATTGACTAAATCCATCTCCAGATTCTCACCTTTTGCTCCTCTGATT
Organism: Arcicella sp.; assembly: GCA_040403295.1. Taxonomy (GTDB): domain Bacteria; phylum Bacteroidota; class Bacteroidia; order Cytophagales; family Spirosomataceae; genus Arcicella. The sequence goes on along the minus strand of JBBAKY010000046.1, from coordinate 4,505 downwards.
TCAACGGTAACTTCATCACCACTTACTGGATTTCCTAAAACATTTACTGACAATTTTGCGGTAATTGGTTCAGATGAAACACGCTCAGCTTTGTTAGTCGAATTAGTTTGTTTCGTACCCGCATATTGTCCTCCACGGAAACCTCTCCATGGTGATTGCTCGTAAGGGAAAACCGCTTTCAAGGTTGTATCGTTTTTCGTTACACCAGCATTGAATCCTAAAGTACCCAATAATTTAGGCGTAACTGGACTTGCTGTAACACCTGGCGTGAAATCGTCATACCACAAACCGATAGCGGCTAATACAACTCCACCAACTGCTTGCAATTCAATGGTTGTAACGTCATCTTCTAAACGACGACCGTTAGGGAAACCATCCATATTTGGAATCATTTGCAAAGCCGTTGAGCCATTGAAACGACCATCCGTTAATCCTAAAACTGCGGCATAAACTAAGCCTAATGAATTGAAATCTGCACTATTACGTGGCGTTGCAGGAACTGCCATATTCAAACGTAACAAATCGCCCAAAGTAGGTAAGAAGTTATTGATGAATGGTTTACCTGGTGCTAATGGATTTCCACCTTTGCCCGTTGCTAATTGATACGGAGCTAAGTTTGGAACACCTGTATAGAAAATTGGTAAAATATCAACCGCTCGTGGACTGGTTGGATTTGGTAATAAAATACTACCAAAAGCTGCCTCAGAAAGTGCAGTTCCGTTTAAGGCTGCATTACCTTTCAAGCTGTATAAACCTGCTTTTCCATTACGGAAATCAAATGAACCCAATGATTTTGATTGAATTCTTAAAGCTGATAAACCTGGAACTGCTGTGCCAAATTGTGAATCATCCATGTATAATCCTAATTCTGGATTCGTGAAATATGAAGCAAATTGTAAGTCTTTATCTGGACCTACTGCATTCCATTTGTCTTTCAAACCAATCGGGATAATGGCTTCGTTGGTCAAAGGCATTCCCAAACGTGAAACTTGTACATATTCACCGTCCATTCCTACATCACCACCATTATAAAACGTTCTAATTTTTTGACGACTTGCCGAAGCATAAACGCCAATTACATAGTCAGGGTCAAGAATATTACTTGCCATGGCTACAGATTTACCGCTTTTCTGCAAAGTAGCCACTGGCACTTCAATTACGATTGAGTGACAATTGAACTTCGCAACGCCATCTTTTCCACTTCCGGGACGAACATTTCCTACATCAAAAATGCCCCCTAAATCAACAAAGAATGGGTCATCAACAGGACCACAGAAGATTTTTTCACCCGTTGAAGCTGTCATAATTGACTTTTTCGCTAAATCATCGTAAGAAGCTGCACCCAAACCAACCGTTGTGTTTTCGATTGAACGTGGTCCAATATTTGGCGGAGGCACACTTCCGTTTGAAATAATGGTGGTGAAACTTCTTCCACCGTCTGTACTACGCTCGCAATTGTAAGTTGTCTTCAAATTTTCTTTTCCTAATCTAATCGCAAAGAAAGTCGAAGGGTCTTCGTTTGTTTTCATAAAAGTGAAACGGTAAACGATGTCATCGCCTGGTGTTCCAGCATTATTATCCACGTGAATTTCGTAACGTATTCTTTCTCCAAAAGAATACCAATTTGGTCCTCCCGCAGGATGTTCAAAGGGAATATAGTTGGCAATTAAAACGATATTCTCTGGGTTTGTTGGACTCTTAAAGGCATACACGTCCGTATTATCTGCCAACGGGTCATTTGAAATTAGCGGGGCTTCTCGATGAGAGGATGCCAAGATTTGCGACGGGAACTGGCATATCAAAGCCAGCAATCCTATCATATATATTAGTTTTTTCATTAGTATCTTTAAATAAAAGTGATGAATTATAAGATTAAGATTTAAGAGTTTTATCTCTGTTTTCTCTGTCTCCTATATACTTATTATGGTTGCATTAAAAACGAGCTTTTTCTGGATAATCAAATCCTCTCCACGGACTTGCCATGTAAGGGAAACCTGTTTTGAATTGAGCGTCATTTTTAGTTGGTCCAGAAGTGAAACCTAAATTAGAAAGTAACTTTGGCGTAACTGGACTGGCTGTTGTACCTGGAATAAAATCATCGTACCATAAACCAACGGCTGCCAAAACAACGCCACCAACTGCCTGCAATTCGATGGTTGTAACATCATCCTCTAAACGTCTTCCGTTGGGGAAACCATCCATATTTGGAATAAATTGAATGTCTTTTGTTCCGTTGAAACGTGCATCAGTCAATCCTAAGACTGCAGCATAAACCAATCCTAATGAATTGAAATCTGCACTATTACGTGGTGTTACGGGTACTGCCATATTCAAACGCAACATATCACCCAAAGTAGGTAAAAAGTTGTTGATGAAGGGTTTACCTGCTGCCAATGGATTTCCTGCTTTGCCCGAAGCCAATTGGTAAGGAGCTAAATTTGGAACACCTGTATAGAAAATTGGAAGAATATCAACCGCTCTTGGGCTTTTCATATCTGGTAATAAAACACCTCCGAAGGCAGACTCTGCCAAAGCCGTTCCGTTCAAAGCCGCATTTCCTTTCAAACCAGCTAAACCAGCTTTTCCATTACGGAAATCGAAAGAACCCAAAGATTTTGATTGAATACGAAGCGCATTTAACGAAGGAACAGCACCACCAAATTGAGAATCATCCATATATAGAGCTAATTCTGGATTGGTGAAATATTGAGCAAATTGCAAATCAGCACCACCATAAGGCATGGTTGCATTCCAACGGTCTTTCATGCCCAATGGAATAATTGCCTCGTTTACTAATGGCATTCCTAAGCGTGAAACCTGTACGTAATCACCATCCATTCCTACGTCACCATCTTTGAATAAAGTTTGAATTCTTTGACGACTTGCCGAAGCCCAAACACCGATTACAAAATCAGGGTCAAGGATATTTGATGCTGCAGAAACCATTTTGCCATCTTTTTGCAATAAATTGATTGGCACTTTAATGGCAATTGTATGAACATTAAAACGGTTCAAACCATCAATTGGCGCATTAGTAGAATTACCTTGTGGACGGAAATTGCCCACATCAAAAGCACCGGCTAAATCCACAAAGAATGGATCATCAACGGGACCACAGAACACTTTTTCACCCGCTGCCGTAGTCATGATAGACTGAGCCGCCAAAGCATCGTAAGAACTGTTCAAACCAAGCACAGGGTTATCAATCGAGCGAGGCCCAATATTAGCTGGAGGAACAGTACCATTCATAATAATTGTTGTGAATGTTCTACCGCCGTCCATACTTTTCTCACATATATACGTTGTCTTTTGGTTTTGTTTGCCAAGACGAATATTGAAGAAAGTTGAAGGATCTTCATTAGTAGTCATGAATGTAAAACGGTACGTAATATCATCCCCAGGTGTATTGGCCTTATTTTTTACGTGGATTTCGTAACGTACTCTACTACCAAATGTATAATAATTTGGACCTCCTTCGGGAGATTCAAAAGGAATGTAATTGGCAATAATCGTAATCATATTTGGGTCATCAGGGCTTCGGAAAGCATACACATCGGTGTTGTCAGCCAATGGGTCGTTAGAAATCAGCGGAGCTTCTCTGTGGCTGGAAGCATAGCCAAAATTGACTATCGACAGAGAAACGAAGAAGGTAAGGCACTTTAGCCATCTTCTTAATGGTAAACCATTTCTGTTCATAAGGTTTAATTTTTAAGTTTGAAAAAATGAAAAAATACTGAGGTTATTCTGTTATCCATGAAACATATAGTTTCATTCAGGCTATTTTACATAACCTGACTTATATACGCTTAAAACGGTTGGTTGGATTTACTTTATAAATTTTTGGTCAGAAAATATAATATTAACAGGCTTAATAAGGATTTGAAGCTGTTTATTGCAATAATTTTTTTGGAATTTGTAGGGAATTGCAAAAATATTATGCGTTTTATCTTCATAATATTTAATCGAAAAGGGAATTAAATCGTCACTATTTGGGCATTGAAGAAAAGTTAGTGAGTTAAGGTTTAGAACTAAAATTTTAACGAGTTATCAAAAACGATAATTAATTAGATTTATTCGGTTTAAAGGTTTTGTGTTTTTAATAATTCTAAGAAATAGATAATTTCTTATTGAAAGATTGCATTACAAATTTCAGTAATTAAGATAAATTAATTGTTACACAATTTTCATTAATTATTTCATAATTCGCATATTATCAATAAGTTAATAAGATAGTATGAAACAAAAAACGTCCTCTGTAACCAGAGAACGTTTCCGAAATACCTAACCACTAATTTACCTTTTACTATCTTTATATGAATTAAAAGGCTCTTAAAACCTTCATCTTTGTTGTTTTTGTAATAATTACGCAACAAAGATAAAATCACTTGGCTTGATAACAATTATAGTATTTTTGAAAAAATTTACAACATTCACACATTTTAGAATGTAAGGCAAAAAAAAAGCTCCTAAAATAGGAGCTTTTAAAAATTTGGAGGTCTCGAGCG
>JBBAKY010000045.1:0-27782 GCA_040403295.1 Arcicella sp. | reverse complement strand
TTGAAATTACTTTTTTCTTGGAAAAATTCAACAGCACAAACCTAAAAGCACAGTCCTGTCGATTATTTACTCATGGCATGACTCAAAGTCATGCCATGAGTGTTAGTTTTATAATTTTTGATAAAGTTCATTTAATTGTCTCGCAACTCGTTCCGCAGAAAACTGTTTAACGTGTTTTTGCCCAGCTTCAACCAATTGGTTTTTTAAGTTTTTATTAACCAATACTTGCAAAATTTTATTCGATAAATCATTGATATCTACAGGATTAGCGTACAAAGCTCCTTCGCCCCCAGCCTCTTCCAAGCATGAACCCGTCGCTGCTACCACGGGCACACCAGAATGTAATGCCTCCACAATCGGGATACCAAACCCTTCAAAAAAGGAAGGATAGACAAATAATTCTGCGCCTTGATAAATAGCGGGCAAATCTTGAAAAGGCACTTTATTTAAAATCTTTACATGATGAACACGATTTTCTTTGATATACTTTTCAATCTGGTCTTGGTATTTTGAATGACCGCCTACCAAAATTAATTCATAATTGCTAAGGTTTAATTTATGAAAAGCGGCCACTAAAATTGCCTGATTTTTCCGCTCAATAATTGTTCCCACCGAAAGGATATATTTTTTCTTGATTTGGTATTTTTCTTTAACTTTATCAAGGTTTTCACCATTCAATTTTACTTGAAACGCCACATCACAATCTTGATAAATCACGTGGATTTTTTCTGGATTAATTCCGTAGAAATTAACAATATCTCGCTTCGTTTGTTCGCTCACTGCCACAATAGCATCCGTATTTTTACAGGCTTTTCGGAATTTAATTTTGTAGATGAACGTATCAAAAAATGGGTAAAGCTTTGGGTATCTTTCAAAGATTAAATCGTGGATAGTTACCACCGTTTTGATACCCGAAGGCATTTTTCCGAAGGGCAATTCGTTACTTAATCCGTGATAAATTTGGATTCCGTCACGTTGTAAGTCGTTCTTAATGAACCAACTACGCCAGAGAAATTTCTTTTTGGGCGTTATTGCTTTAATGCCAATTTCTTTGTCTGATAATTTAGGTGAATACGCAAAATATTCGTTTTGCGGAAAATATTTCAACAATCCTTCCATCACGAAACGACTGTAATTTCCTAAACCTGTATTATTATGAAATGCCCGTTTGGCATCGAAACCTATTTTCATTTTTACACTCATTGAATCATTCAGCTATAAAATTAGTTAAATTTGTAGTTATCTTCTACGATTTTGAAATCGTCTTAATTTTTTTAATGGAATCAATCAATCAACATACTTTGCCCAACGGCATTCGAGTCGTGCATCGGCAAGTTACGCATACTACTATTTCACACATCGGGATAATGCTCGATATGGGAAGTCGGGACGAAAAACCTCACCAACAAGGGCTTGCTCATTTTTGGGAACACATGGCTTTCAAAGGCACTCAAAAACGCTCTTCTCTCCAGATTATCAACCGTTTAGAGATTGTTGGCGGTGAATTAAATGCTTATACCACCAAAGAAAAAATCTGTTTTCACGCTTCCGTGCTCACGCCTCATTATGAACGTGCCTTGGAACTTTTGGCGGATATTACTTTCCGTTCAACCTTCCCCGAAAAGCAAGTTGAACGTGAACGTGGCGTAATTTTGGAAGAAATGGCGATGTATTACGACTCGCCCGAAGATGCTATACAAGATGATTTTGATGAAATAATTTTTGCGAATCATCAATTAGGAAAAAACACACTCGGAAATCAAGAAAGTGTGTCGAATTTCACGAGACAAGATTTATCAAATTTCATTTCCGAAAACCTTGATACAGAACGAGTTATCTTTTCATCCATTGGAAATATTCCTTTCAAAAAAGTAGTACAATTTGCCGAAAAATTCTTCAAAGATATTCCCGCAAAAAGTTCTGATTTAGTAAGAATTGTGCCAAATGTTTATGTACCGCAAATTCAAAGTATTACCAAACCTATTTCACAGGCACACGTTGCCATTGGTCGCACAGCTTATTCATTGACGGACAAAAACCGTTTACCTTTTTTTATGTTGGTAAATTTATTGGGCGGTTTTGGCATGAATTCTCGCTTGAATTTAGCCGTCAGAGAGCGCAACGGCTTGGTTTATTCCATTGATGCGGGTTATACGCCTTTTATTGATACGGGTTTTTGGGGAATAAGTTATGCCACGGAAGTGAAACGATTGAACAAAGTTAATTCATTGATTTTAAATGAATTACGAAAATTCAGAGAAGTTTCCTTAACAAAAACACAACTTCAAAATACCAAAGACCAATTGATGGGGCAAATGGCAATGTCGGAAGAAGGAAACATGAGTTTTATGTTGATGATGGCAAAAAGTTTGTTGGATATGAACAGGATTGACGGCTTGGAAGACCTTTTCGTACAGATAAAAGCCGTGACCGCTCCACAACTACAAGACCTTGCAAATGAGATGTTTAGGGAAGAAGATTTGAGTTATTTGACTTTTTTGCCAGAGTGAAATCTTCATTATTCTTTGTATATTTGTCTTAGCAACTACATTTTAGAAACTCTATGACATCGGAAGAATACGCTAATAAATACTTAGAAAATGAACTTAAAATCATTGAAAATTCTGAGAGGAAAATCGTTTTACCAGAATTAACCATTTTTGAAAAAGCTATAATCTATAAATACTCAGATGATGGATATCAAGATTTGAATGAGAATTTAAGAATTAATAATGGAGCAAATATGCCTATTTTTGGAAAATTATTATCTGAATGCTTAGATAAATTACCCAATTTTGTTGATAATATTTACAGAGGTGTTGATTTGACAACTAATGAATATAATATGTATTTGGAAGCATATTTAAATGATGAAATAATTAACGAGCCCTTTTTTACTTCCACCAGTAGAAGTATATTAGTGGGAAATCAGTTTGGTAATATACATTTTGAAATATTTTGTCAAACAGGTAAAAATATTGAACATATCGCAAAACACCCTATGGAAAAAGAGATATTACTTGGCAACAATTGCAAATTTAGGGTTGTTATGGCAAACGAAATTGAAGGGAAAATCAAACTTATTGAAATTTAGAAAATGGGAACTTTAACGAAAGAAATACACTCATCCGAAATCATATATACACCTACATTTTCTCAGGTGGTAGCAAACTATTCATTTGATGAAAAGGACAAAAGCCTTGAAATTGAATGGATTGAGGTAGAATTAGCTTTTGTCAAGCAGAAATTGGCAACTGGTGCATCTACTTTGCAAAGAACAACAATTGCTCGATTAATGGATTTAGTTCGAGAATTAACACTCAAAAAGGAATATTTACAGGAAGGGCTATCATTAACCCTTTCCAATACTCCTGATATCTCAGCATGGCGATTACACAAAAAATCGCAATCAGGTTTTGAATTAAAAGATTGATAATCTGACCATTTCTTCTCAAAATGCACCTATACCTCCATATCCCCTTCTGCCGACAGGCTTGTTATTATTGTGACTTTCATTTTAGCACTTCTTTAAAGGCTAAAAGTGAAATTGTGCAAGCAATTTGTCATGAAATTTTCTTGCAAAAGGATTATCTTCAAGACAAAAATTTAGAGACCATTTACTTCGGGGGTGGTACGCCTTCATTATTGGAAGAAGCTGATTTTATCCAGATTTTTGAGACTATTTCTAAGCATTTCAACATCAAATCAAATGCAGAAATAACCCTCGAAGCCAATCCCGATGATTTGACGAAGGAAAAACTGCAATTATTCAAAAAATACCATATCAATCGGTTGAGTATTGGCATCCAATCTTTCCACGAACCGCATCTAAAAAGTCTCCATAGAATTCATACCAGTCAAGAAGGCGAAACTTGCGTTAAATTATCACAAGATATTGGTATTCAGAACCTTACGATTGATTTAATCTACGCAATTCCTGCTGAAAGTCATAAAATTTTTGAGTTAGATTTACAGAAAGCAACGGCGTTAAATACCAATCATATCTCCGCTTATTGCCTCACAATCGAACCCAAAACCGTTTTTGGAAAATGGTTAAAACAAGGAAAAATACAAGTAATTGATGATGATTTTGCGGCTACTCAATTTGATATGTTGGTCAGTCATTTAGCTCAGAATGATTTTGAACAATACGAAATTTCAAATTTTGCCAAAAAAGAACATTATTCACGACACAATACCAGTTATTGGAAACAAGAAGAATATTTAGGAATTGGCCCGTCGGCGCATAGTTTCAACCACGTAAGTCGGCAATATAATGTGCCGAATAACACAAAATACGTCAAGGAATTACAACAAAATATCGTTCCTACTGAAATAGAAATTTTGACCATTGAAGACCAAGTAAACGAATATTTATTAACGGGTTTGCGGTCAAAGTGGGGTTGTGATATTCATAAAATCAATACGTTATCCAATCAATTATTTCAAAAGCAAAATGCTTCTGAATTAGAAAAACAGATTCGGGAAGGTTTTTTGATAATTGAAAACAATACACTCTTATTGACTTACAGAGGAAAACTATTTGCGGATAGAATTGCGAGTGATTTGTTTCTGTAATGGCAACCACATAGTATGTTTAGAAAATCAAGAAAATTTAGGGCAAAAAGGGTTTTAAATTCTGTATCTAACACAAAAGAATCGTAATTTTGTGGTTAAACCGACCAACAAATCCACAATGGCAAAAAATACGTTCAAAAATTCCTTTCCTTCCGAAGAAAATCGACAAAGCTCACAACCCAAATTGAGTCGTTGGCAACGCTTTGAGGATTTTGGCGAACATTATCCAATTGTGCAAATCATTCTCATTAACTTTATTAAGTTTATTCTCTACGGCATTGGCGTTTCTCTGGTTACGGTTATTCTCTTAAAATTCGTTCCTGTGTGGATAACACCCACGATGATTGACCGTAAATTCACCGCACTATTCAACGGTAAAGATTCCGAAATCCATTCGGATTGGGAATCTTACGATAATATTTCTAAAGAAGCTGCCTTGGCAGTTATAGCCTCAGAAGACCAACTTTTTCCCTACCATAACGGCTTTGATTTTGAAGCAATGTACGGCGCATTTCGTCATAATTTAAAAGGGAAACGTATCAAAGGAGCCAGTACGATTTCTCAACAAGTAGCCAAAAATGTTTTTCTTTGGCAAGGCAGAAGTTACATCAGAAAAGTTTTGGAGGTTTATTTTACCTTTTTGATTGAAGTGATATGGGGAAAAGAACGCATTTTGGAAGTGTATCTAAACGTAGCCGAAATGGGCAAAATGACCTTTGGCGTTGAGGCCGCTTCCCTGCGATTCTACGGACATGGGGCAAGCAGTTTATCCCGCACCGAAGCCGCCCGAATTGCCGCAGTTTTACCAAGTCCAAACCGTTTTTCTATTTCAAATCCTTCCAATTATGTGCAGCGACGGACAAATTTTATTGTACGACAAATGCGTGGTTTGGGTGGGAAGGCTTATTTGAGATTTTAATCTCTCGATAATATTTTGGCATAAAATTTGGTTAAATTTAGGATATAAATTAACCAAGTCCTTACCCAAAATGGCTAAAAACAAACAAAATTCTCAAAGCATAAAACAAACCGAATCTACGAAGAAAGTAGAAACAGAAATTACACAAAAGCCTGTTGGTCAGAGTATTATTGCTAAATATACGTTTCAGATATTTACCTTATGCTTAATCCTGACGGGTTTTTTCATTTTCAAGGATTATTTATTGGGTAAAGCGGCCTACCAATTTAAAGATATTGGAAGTGATTCTATTAACCTTACACAAACAATTTTAGTATGGCTGCACGATTATTGGCGAACCGAAGGAATGCCAAGTTGGTCGTTCCAGCAAGGGATGGGGCTAAACCTTTATCCATTCTTTTTTGATCAGTTCTTCTGGATAATTCCATTTTTCAGCAAAGAAAATATCCCTTTTGCTATCGTCTGGGTAACTTGGTTTGAAGTCATGGCCGCAGGTGCAGTATTTTATTATTATCTTAAAACCCTCAGATTAACAGCGCTATCCTCTCTCATTGGCGGACTCTGCTATGCATATTGTGCTTACGGAATATTGTCTTCAACTTGGGTCAACCGATTTGAAATTGAATTATTCAACAACGCTCTTCTATTATTAGCCTTAGAGCGATTTATTCAAAAAAAATCATGGTGGTTGATTCCCACAACCATTGCATTAATGACTATTGATATGCCTTTTAATCTTTATCCATTTAGTTTTTTAATCTTAGGGTATTGTATATTTAGGCACTTAATTATTGAAGGAAAATTCACCTATAATATTCTCACTACCTTAATTTGGATGCTATGTTTAGGAACATTAGGCGTGGGAATGGGAGCAGTTTTAGGTTTTGGAGAACTTGACCAAATGTTAGATAGTCCCCGTGTAAATGGAGGACAGTCATTTGTAAGTCAATTGATTGATAAAGGGCTTTCTGGTTCGATTGGTAGCAAAGAATTATTAACTTGTATTACTCGTACATTCTCAAATGATATGTTAGGAACAGGTTTAGAATTTAAAGGTTGGAGTAATTATTTAGAAGCCCCCATGTTTTATGTTGGTTTATTTCCGCTCGTTTGTCTTCCTCAACTTTTCTATTTTACAGATACTACTCGAACAAGAATTTATGGATTTTTATTAGTTATAATATTTATTCCAATACTTCTTCCTTTTTTCAGATTTGCTTTTTGGGCTTTTACGGGAGATTATTATCGTACCTATTCTTTATTCGTGGGTATGACACTCCTAACATTAGCAATGAAAGCGCTTAGCAAAATTGAAGAATCAAATAAAATCAATTGGATTACACTCATTTTGACCATTTTAGGTTTTATTGTCTTACTTTTTTTACCCCTTAGCGACGAAGATATTATTCAAAAAAGTATTCGTTCGTTAGTGGTATTATTCCTCATTATCAACGGTATTTTATTATGGGCAATTTCGATGAAAAGTTTTAGAAATATTGCTCAAATTGTCCTATTGATAGTTTTATGTACAGATTTAGTTATTAATTCTTCTCGAACTATCAATATGGCAAATAGAGAAGCCTTAACCAAAGAAGAGTTATCTAAAAAAACAGGTTTTAATGATTACACCAATGAGGCTATTACTTTTATTAAAAATAGCGAAAAATCTCCTTTTTATAGAATCGAAAAAAGCTTCGGTTCTGGACCAACTCGTTTTCAGAGTATCAATGACCCAAAGATTCAAAATTTTTATGGTATCAAATCGTATCATTCTTTCAATCAGCCCAATTATATTCGATTTATGACGGCTCTGAAAGTCGTAAACCCACAAGATGAAAACACTTCACGTTGGTGTTCTGGTTATCCCGCCAATGTGATTTGGCATAGTTTAGTGGGCGTCAAATATTTTATTTCTAAAACCAGTGACGGGCAAATGTTTGGTTATGATTCGTTGAAAACTTTTAATGACATAAAATTGTCAAAAAATCATTTTGCCTTGCCTTTGGGAATTACGTATTCAAATTATATGATAGAGGAAGATTTTTCTAACAATAATTATTCTAATATATATGCTTCAAAAGCGATGTTGAAAGCCTGTATAATTGACAGAAAAATGCTCCCACAATTATCTGAATTACAAAAAATATCAACCATCGACACTTCACAAGTATTTGGTAATGGTGAGTTTGAACAAGATATTAAGAATCTAACCAATGATACTTTACAGATTTCTTCTTTTGGGAATACTAAAATTACTGGAAATATTGATTTAAAGACCAAGAAGATTCTCTATTTATCCATTCCATTTGATAAGGGTTGGCACGCAATGGTTGATGGGAAAGAGGCTGAATTACAGCGAGTTCAATGGGGATTAACGGGTTTAGTGTTGGATAAAGGCAATCATACAATTGACTTAACCTTTACACCTCCCTACCGAAAAGAAGGCACATTTGTTTCGCTATTTTCTTTGGGATTATTTGGGGTGATGTTGTTTGTTAGTAGCAGACGAAAAGGCAAAGAGAAAATTTTGGATGTTTAATATATCACGGGGATTTATCCCGAGAATTATGAGTCCAATCACGGGATAAATCCCTTGGTACATTAAAAAGCCTCAAATAATCAAATTTGAGGCTTTTTACTTTTATTTCTATGTATACTATGTCTCTATGTGGTTGCACTAATCATGTTCAATTAAACCATATTTATCGACTACTCTCATGATTCTATCGGCATAAAACTTGCCTCCTTTGTGGGTATAACCACGTTCGCCGACTGAATATATGAAAGTATAAGCGGCTGAATATTTCTCTACCCCTGAAGCAATTTGTCCACGATAAAATTTGGCAATATCGCTGTAATCACGCTTCCAAGCCCCTGTTTTATGAAGGAAAACTTCTTCTATTAGAAACTCAATACATTCACGTCTCGAACCAAAACGGCGATACCAATTATCGGGGCGACGATTTTCGTCATAAATGATTTGTCCATCGTCTGATTTTTTCAAAATGGCCACTTTTCCTTGGTATTCATCGGGTTGGCCTTTCAATTGATAAGCGTTTGATTCATTCCCCCACCATTGCTTTATTCCGAAGAAATTATTGGCAAAAACGGCATTTCTACTAAATCCATAGCCACTTTCCATGGCAGCCATTGCCATTACAACGCTGGCTGGAATTTGATGTTTTTGTCCCAATTCAACCGCAATAGGCTTGATATCTTCCAAAAATGCACGGGCCTCATCTTGCGTAGGGTGTCCGATAGCAGTTCCATAAACATTCTGATTTTTTCCTAAAAAGGGGTCTTCAAAAGGGGTTGGATTAAATTTCAGGTTGGTAGTTGGCAGTGGATAAGTTGGCTTTGAAATATCGGGTTCATTATTAATGGTGGCCCAACCACTATTAAATTCATTCTGAATAACCACTACACTCCCCAAAGATTTCCCAGTAATCGCAATGTCTCCGTAAGCTACACTCACGGTATCATTTGTGGAAGAAATACCTACGAATCTCAGCTTTTTCGTACTTGGAAAACCAAAGGAAAAACTCAATTCAGCTTTATTCTGAACGGTTTTTATGGTTCCGAGACTTCCTTTATCCGAAAATATTTTGATTCTTTGGACATTATCGCCCGCTGTGAATAGAAACCTAACCTCCTCCCCTACGGATGCAGAGGGGGTATATTCGACATTAAGACCGATTTTTTTAAGTTTTTGGTAGGAGAAAGCAAGTAGTACAACTACCAAAAGGCTTAACGAACCCAAGATGCCGCCACGAAGTAAATTCTTTTCCGTCTTCATAAATTTTTCTTAAATCCTTAGCTCTATATCTTTAACTGTCTATGGCGGGAGAAGTTAATTTAACTAAGGTTAAACAAAAACCATGCCGTGAGCAATTGATAATTGACAGTGTACAATGGACAAAAGTTAATCATCCATTGTACACTGACAATTATCAATTATTAAAGCAGTTCCTCTTTCGGAATCCAATAATGGGTTTTAAAATTCTTTATTTTATCGTTTTCTATCGAAATTCCTTCATTTTCAAGTAATTCTTGCATTCGATTTCCTCCGAAGAACGCCTTACCCGTCAGTATTCCAGCACGATTCACTACTCGGTGAGCGGGAATAGTTGGGTCGCCATGACATGCATTCATGGCCCAACCCACAAATCTTGCTCCGCCTTTTGAACCAAGATATTCCGCAATTGCACCGTAAGAAGTAACTCTACCTGCGGGAATAAGCTTGACTACTTCGTAAATGTCTTCAAAGGTATTTTTCATGATGATGTCATTTAAACAAAAAGCTAAAAATAGTCCAAATGAAGGTAATGGAGCTATTTTTAGCTTTGTATTTTAAAAAAATCATTAACGTAAAATTTATTATTTTCTTATTTTTTATCCGACAAAAATCCCTTATAGTAATTCACTTTCAAGTTATCCAAGCGTTTTGCATGGATTTTTAACCGTTTTTCAAAATCTACAAAATTCTTGGTACCCTTTGGCGACCACGCCGTTTCTGCAATGGCGGAGGCACGAGGATAAACCATATATTCTATTCGATTGGTGTCCCACATATATTCTGTCCAGACATTTCCTTGAAAACCGATGATTTTTTTCTGTTGTTCTTCCGTTAATTCTTTTGGAGCTGGGTCGTAACCATACACTCGTTCGACGGGCAAAAATATACCCACATTCATAGAGTCAGCTTTAACGCCCGATTGAAAATAATCCAAATAAACGAACCTATCGGGAGTCATAATAACATCGTGGTTTTGTTTGGCAGCGGCAATTCCGCCTGCTTCTCCTCGCCACGACATAATCGTAGCATTTGGCGAAATTCCACCTTCCAAAATTTCGTCCCAACCAATAATTTTTCTGCCTTTTGAGGTAACAAATTTATCAATTCTTCGGATAAAATAACTCTGTAATTCGTGTTCATCTTTCAAGCCTTCTTTTTTCATCAATTCCTGACAAAACCGACTGGTTTTCCATTGGTCTTTCGGACATTCATCCCCGCCAATGTGAATATATTGACTCGGAAACAAGGCTATAACCTCAGAAAGCACGTTTTCTAAGAAAGTAAACGTTTCCTCTCTCGGGCAAAATACATCATAAGAAACACCCCAAGAAGTCCAAACGTCATAGATTTTATCTTGATTACAGCCAAATTCTGGATAAGCTGCCAATACTGCTTGGGCGTGTCCTGGCATTTCGATTTCTGGAATAATGGCAATAAATTTCTTTTGTGCATAAGCCACCACGTCTTTGATTTCTTCTTGCGTGTAGATTCCACCGTATTCTTTACCATCATATTTTGGCGTTTTTCTATTTCGACCAATCAACGTTTCCTTACGTTTTGAGCTAATTTCGGTCAATTTTGGGTACTTTTTAATCTCAATCCTCCACCCTTGATCATCGGTTAAATGCCAGTGAAAGGTATTAAATTTGTGCAAAGCAAGCAAATCAATGTACTTTTTAACAAATGAAACGGGTGAAAAATGACGAGCAACGTCCAAATGCAATCCACGGTAAGAATATCTTGGGGCATCTTCAATTTTACAGCACGGAATTGTCCATTTTATGCCTTCCGTTTTTGCATCTTTGAAAATTTCGGTTGGCAATAATTGTAATAAAGTTTGCACGCCATAAAATGCACCTTTGTTAGTTTTTGCCTTGATAATTACTTGTTTTGGCAAAACTTCCAAGGTGTATCCTTCTTCCGCAATATTTTCATCTTGAACAAATTGAATTGAATTATTGGATTTTTTTGAAGTATTTATCACTACTTTTTTACTCCAACCACCCACATTATTTAGCTGAGTATTCAGTAATTCTGCTACTTCTTGCCAGTTAGAATTTCCTAAAATAACTGTTTTTTCATTAACTGTAAAAACGCCCGATTGAGCTTCTAATTTTTGGGGAATTGGGATAATATTATACTCATTTTGAGCAAAAGTTGAGAAAGAACATACCCAAAAGGATAATACAACAAAGATTTTTTTCATGATGAATAGTTTTTGATTGATAATACTATTCAAAAGTAAGTCAAAGAAGATGAATAATGAAGGTTAGTTTCATATTTTTGGCGATTATCTTTTATTAATCGGCAATATATTACTTATTAAGAAATTAATTGCCGATTATTTTAAGATTTAGTAATTTTGTATTTATGAAAAATATTGTCAAAATTATTCAATCAAAGTACACAGCCATATTTTGGACTATACTTATTTTTATTCTTTGTACACTTCCGAGTAAACATTTACCCCAAAATAATGACAAAATAAGTCATTTCATTGCCTTTGCAGGATTCACGTTCTTCTGGTTTTTTCAAACTTCAAAATACTGGCTAATTATTCTCACGGCAACAATATATGGAATTGGAATTGAGTTTTGGCAAGGTAATTTACCCGAAAGCTTTCATCGTAATTTTGATTGGTATGATGCTTTAGCAGATGCAGTTGGGGGAATGATTGGACTGCCTGTTCATATATTTTTCGATAGATTAACAAAAATTTTAATCCGATAAAAAATCTTTCGGTGCTTTGCCTGTAAATTTTTTAACCGAGCGATTGAAAGTGGCTTTTGAGTTAAATCCACAATCAAAAGCGATGCCTAAAAGTGTAATATTTTTGTTTTCGGGTAAAAAAATTCGTTCTTGAAATTCTTTTACCCGGTATTCATTTACGAAATCATTAAAATTCTTTCCGAAAGCATTATTTACCACGCCCGAAAGCACTGAGATATTGGTTTTCAGACGATTAGCAATATCCGAAAGATTTAATTCGGGCTGGAGATAGAGTTTTTCATCTTCTATCAATATTAAAATTTTTATTTTCCAATTTTCCAATTCAGATTCATTAAATTTCTCTTTCTGGATATTTTCAATTTTATGTTCTTCCTCTTTAAAAACCAAGCCAGTATTTGGTTGCGCCTGTGCGTAACCCGTAATGGAAACGTAATAAATCAAAGCCACGCCCACCAAATTATCCCACCAATCTTGTTTGAAATCAAGTTGATAAATATTGTCAATAACTAATTTTAACAGGTAAACGATTAGCATTATCACCAAGACAATCAGGAAGTTACGAAACCATTTAAAACTAATAGCATCAGTATCGGAGAATTGTACTTTTGTCCACTCACGATATTGTTGGTACAGTTTTAAGGCACGATAAGCATAATAACAATCTAAAAAAATACCTGTAAACGTTTCTATTTCAGGAATATGCAATGCACCGTGAAAGTTTTTCTCGACCATTTTTACAAAATCTTGCCCCATTGAAAACACTCCTACATGATAAACCGTATGAATGATAAAGGGTAAGAAATTGATGATATCTTTCTTAGAAAAACGAAAATCTTTATCAATTTGACTTTTGAAATAGAAATAACAAAGTGGTGGAAAGGCATATCCAAAATTTCGGGGAAAGAAATTCAGTTCTTTCCACAGAATTTCAATGCCCGAAAAACCAAGCATATATTCCCAAATATTAAACGCCATTCCTACCAAAACCAAACCCAAAAGTACATCTGAAAGACGACCATTTTGCCTACTACGATTCCAGAGTAAAAAGGCATAAATCCAAGCTTGAATAAAGCCAAACCAAAGCGGTGTAGAATAGTAGGACAGATAAATTTCCATTGAGAATTAATAAATTGAAAGTTTCAAAATTAAATATACAAGGTAAACTCATTTTTGAGAAATCAGTTTTAGGCAAGCCATTTTTTAGCAATCAAATGGTCAATTCCAAATCTTCCCGAACCCATCACAATAGCATATATTGAAATCCAAAGGAAGCCCATGGCCGGCAACATTTCCCAAACTTCTCCGCCCCATTTTTGGAAGAAAATAGCCACCAACATCGTACACATTACCATAAATCCTGCAAAACGAGTGAATAAACCAAGCACTAAAAATGCTCCGCCAAATGTTTCCGCTAAAACGGCAGCCCACGCAAAAAAGGCAGGAAAAGGAAAACCATATTTGGTAACGTCCGAAATAAACCAATCTGGACAAGGGAATTTACTTCCGCCGAAATTGACCGCTAAAAAATAACATCCAATAATGCGTGGAAGCGCTAATAATAAGTCGGTGTACCAAGCAGATGTGTGAACAGGTCTAATGATTTTTGAGAATAGATTTTTCATGATTTTTGATGCGGAAAACCGCTTTTAGATTTATAAAATCAATTGATAATTAATTCAATACAACGGTTAAGTCCGACTTTTTATCATCCACCATTAAGACAAGCTTTTCGGTAAATTTGGTATCTTTATCCCAATATTTTCCGCTACATTGATAGACTTTTGTGCCGATTGGAAGAAATACGTATTGCCCTTTAAATTTACCAAAAGACGTGGAAAAGCCCGTTTGCTTATCATTTCCCCAAGGTAATTCATAACGTACGTGAGCCATTGAGGGAAACCATGATGAGCCTTTTATATTAATACCAATTAATTTAAGTCCTTTATTCTTAGCAATGCTTTCAATAGAATTATCGTCTTTTACTTTCTCAAAATTTCGTTGATTCATTTCCGCACGAGCCGCTTCAAGATATTGTTCACGGCTGATTTCGTATTCATTATTGACGTTATACGTTTTACCATTATCTTTTTCTGTTACGACAAAAAGTAGTTCATTTTTACCATTTTTTTCTTGGAATACATACACAGGAACGGGCAGATTTACAGCGTGTGAAGCCAAGCCATTTAGTCCATAGCCGTAGCCCGCCGTAAATCTTTCTTTTGCAGCACTATAACTTCTAAAGTCAACCATTTTACTTTTTAACGATGGATTTTTGATGGTGAAGCTGACACGAGACTGTTCTATCCGAGCAGGTTCTGTTTGGCCTTGGCTCATGAAAGTGATAAAAGAAAAACAAGCGATGATGATTTTTTTAATTTGCGTTTTCATGTTTATAAATTGTTTATTTGTGAATTAATGGGTCAAAGTTTCACCTTTAAAAACCCCGAAACGCTTTAAAACATGATTTGAAACGTCTTGAATCATGATTTGAGACAACAAAAAAACCTGCAAGAAAAAAAATTCTTGCAGGTTTTCAAGTAGGACAGGATTCTAACCTATCAAATACTAATTATTCCACTAATAGATTAGAGATCTGTCGAACATAAATTATCCCAGAACGACAGGTCCCGCCTGATTAATTCCAGAAACGTAACATTCTGAGCCAATCCCAACTTTGGCAAAACCATCTTGCATGGCTTTCCCAACCCGATTTGCCGTAAATAAATCTTTCGACAAAGCAAACATCGAAGGGCCAGAACCTGAGATTGAACAACCCAAAGCTCCGTTGTCTAATGCCGCATTTTTCACGTCATCAAACTGAGGAATCAAGATTGAGCGAATAGGTTCGATGATTACATCTACCAAACTTCTCGAAATCAAATCGTAGTCGGGCAACATCAAACCAGCGACCAACCCCGCTACATTTCCCATTTGAGTAATGGTATTTTTCAAAGAAATCTCTCTTTTCAAAATATTACGAGCATCCTTCGTATTTACCTCAATGTGTGGATGAACAATGGTAGCGTATAATTCTTGCGGCGTTTTCAATTGAATAATATCCAAGGGTTCGTAAGAACGAATAACCACAAAACCGCCCATTAAACTTGGCCCAACATTATCGGCATGAGCAGAACCGCAAGCGATACGCTCACCTTCCATGGCAAAAGGCAATAAATCTTTTTGAGCCAAAGGTCTGCCCATCAATTCATTAGCGGCAAAAACACCCGCCACCGACGAAGCTGCCGAAGAGCCCAAACCTGAACCCAAAGGCATGAGTTTTTTAAGATTCATTTCAAAACCCTGACCTTCTTCGCCAATGGCTTCTAAGAATTTAATAATGGCAATTCCAGCGGTATTTCTTTCGGCATCCAATGGCAAACGACCGTCGTCACCTTCAATACTAAGAATTTTAACGCCTTTGTGGTTAGCTTTTTTCAAGATTAATTCATCTCCAGGATTATCAACGGCAAAACCGAAAATATCAAATCCACAGGCTACATTTGCCACCGTTGCAGGGGCGAAAACTTTTATTGTATTTGTCATTCTATAATTTTATCCAATTCCA
Organism: Arcicella sp.; assembly: GCA_040403295.1. Classification (GTDB taxonomy): domain Bacteria; phylum Bacteroidota; class Bacteroidia; order Cytophagales; family Spirosomataceae; genus Arcicella. Next base: position 12,194 of record JBBAKY010000045.1, on the reverse strand, counting down.
ACTTCTTTCAAAAGCTCATTTAACTCATTTTCTTTTATCGTTGATTGGCTACTTTTATCATAAATCGATAAGAGATAAATGGTTTCATTAACAATTTTCACACAAGTAATTACCCTTGCACCGCCTGATTAACCTCTATTTTTTGATTCAATTGCCATTGTGACTTTGTAGCAATCATTTCCTAATCCATCCCCTTGAAGCGGGTTTTATAATAGGGACTCAATAAATATTTTAAAATCGCTATCAATAGAACGATACTTCTTTTTTAAAGCCTTGATATCCTTTGCAAAAGAAGGAATGGCATCTATTTTCATAAATTCTCAGACCTTAATTCAGCCAATAATTCTTGTGCTGATTGCAATTTGATTTTACCTTGTTGATGTAATTCAACTTCAACTAAAGCCTGTTTCAATCCATCAACAAATTCTTGTTGTTCGGCAGTGAGTTTACGTTTTGCTTTTTTTCTAATTCTTCTTTACGCATTTTGATGTGTAAAGAGGAAGCCAATTCTCTAAAGACAGGAATATGGCTGGGCTGAACATTTTCTAATACTAAGTTCATATTATTTGAATTTTATAATCTTAATTTTTCCTTAAAGATAAACAAAAACCTAAGCCAAATAACTCCCAATTGCCACAATATCCGCAAACACACCCGATGCCGTTACTTCTGCTCCTGCTCCTGGTCCTTTAATGACCAATGGGCGGTCGTGGTAGCGTTTTGTGGTGAATGAAATCACGTTATCGGCTCCGTCCATCATATAAAATGGATGCGTTTTTCCGATACTTCTCACGCCGATATTGATTTTATTGTCTTCCAAAGTCGCAATGAATCTCAGCACTTCGCCTTTGGCTTCTGCTTCGTTTACCATTGCTTCAAAATAAGCATTTGAAACCTCTAATTCTTTGAAAAAATCTTCAACGGTTGGGGCTGATTCGCAATTTTCTGGCAATAATTTAGCGATTGTAACGTCTTCTGGTTCTAATTTTAAACCTATTTCACGACCCAAAATCAATATTTTTCTTGCCACATCCATACCACTCAAATCTTCTCTTGGGTCTGGTTCGGTATAACCTTTTATTTTGGCTTCTTTTACGATGTCGGCAAACTTAACGCCCGCTTTGAAATTATTGAAAATATAGGATAATGTTCCAGATAAAACGCCTTCGATTTTCTCGAATCTATCGCCCGAAGAAATCAAACCTTGTAAGGTATTAATGACGGGTAAACCCGCTCCTACGTTGGTTTCGTACAAGAATTTTACCCCTTTTTTCAAGGCTGTTCTATGCAACAAAGCGTAATCTTCGTAACGTCCAGAATTAGCGACTTTATTCGGGGTTACTACCGAAATATTCGCTTCAAATAATCCTAAATAATAGTTATGAATTTCTTTGTTGGCGGTACAATCAGCAAAGACAGAATTTGGTAAATTTAAACGTTTCGCTTCTTCCACAAATGCCCAAATTTCGGCCGATTTTCCTTTTGAATCACGTTCATCTTCCCACGAATCTATGTCAATTCCTTGTGGGTCAATGAGCATTTTTCGAGAATTCATAACGCCTACTAAATTGATTTTCAAGGCTTTATATTTCGACAAATAATTTTCTTGTCCTTGCAATTGTTCTAATAATGCTTTACCGATTAAACCTGTTCCTACCAAGAAAAGATTTAATGTTTTGGCTTGTGAGAAGAAGAACGAATCGTGGATAACATTCAAGGCTTTTGAAATATCTTTCCGTTCAATTACCACGGAAATATTCAATTCTGACGAACCTTGTGCGGTCGCAATAATGTTGATTCCATTTTTACCCAGAACCGAAAATAATTTACCACTCACACCCGTATGACGACGCATTCCTTCGCCCACCACAGCAATTACCGACAAATTTTCTTGAATATCAATGCCTTCTACATCGCCATCGGCAATTTCAGTTTTGAATTCTTCTTCCAATAATGCTTTCACTTCTGCCGATGCCGACGGCTCAATGGCAAAACATATTGAGTGTTCGGAAGATGCTTGCGAAATCAAAATAACGGAGATTTTATGCTTCGCTAAAACGGTAAATAATTTGGCAGAAACCCCCGCCACGCCAATCATACCCGAACCTTGTAAATTGACCAAAGCCAAATTATCAATCGAACTGATACCCGTAATAATGTATTCTGATGGTTCAGCAGCACGATTTACCACGGTTCCAACAAAATCGGTATTGAATGTATTGAGAACTCTAATCGGAATATTTTTGGCAAAAGCAGGTTGCAACGAAGGTGGATAAATCACTTTTGCGCCAAAATGCGTCAATTCCATTGCTTCCGAATACGTGATTGTCGGAATGGTGAAAGCATTTTTTACTTTGCGTGGGTCGGCGGTCATCATGCCGTCCACATCCGTCCACATTTCGATTTCTTCGGCACTTAAAGCCGCCCCAAAAATTGAACCTGTATAGTCAGAGCCTCCACGACCAAGTGTTGTGGTTTCGCCTTTTTCAGTCGAACCAATAAAACCAGTAATTAATTGTAGTGATTTTGTTTTCGAGAAATACGTTTGAATTTGAGCATTTGTTACCTCAAAATTTACCGCTGCCATATTGAAATTACTGTCGGTACGAATGACTTTACGAGCATCTAAGAACTGACAATCAACACCTTGTGCATGAAGAATTTCATAAATCAAAGTGGTAGAAAGACGTTCTCCGAAACTGACGATAAGGTCGGATGTTCGGTCAGAAATTTCACGAATCAACGAAACACCTTTCAGTAAATCTTCTAATTCGTTGATAGTGGTACGGATATTTGCGAATACTTTCGACTGAGATTTTACGTCAATTAAGGCACGTACAACTGTGAAATGACGATTTTCAATCTCTTTAACTAAGTCGAAATAGGTGGTATCTCCTACCGACGCTAAATCTCCTGCTTTCAATAATTGGTTGGTTACGCCACCCATTGCTGAAAATACTGCTGCAACTTGCTCACCTTTTGCCTGTTTGCTTTTGATGATGCCTAACACTGCTTGGATACTGTCAATAGTACCACAAGAAGTTCCTCCGAATTTTAATACTTTCATTTATTTTAGTGAATAGTTTCCCTATTCCTGCTTGGATTATCTGCTTTACAACAGCAGGTTTCATTTATTATGTTTTATTAGCAACAAATATACCCATAAAAGCCCTCAACCTCAAAGCAGATAAAGGCATTGTTTCCAAAGAGCACAAACAATATACCTGCACATTCGTTTTATTAGTGTAAAATTTAAGTATATGAATAAGATATTTATCTTGGGTTTTCTCTTTTACACGAACCTCTGTATAGCACAAAATAAAACCCTTGCCAATCAATCAAAAGCGGGTTGTGGACCTGTGACTGAAACAAATCTGAAAAAGAAAATGGAAAATCAAGCGAAGAAAGACGAGAAAAATGTACTTGGTACAGAGTTAAAAATAGCTGGCACATCGCCCATCACGGGATTTTATAGAGACGGCTTTTGCTCAACGGGAACCGCCGACCGAGGTATTCACGTAGTGGCAGCCATCGTTACGGACAAGTTTTTACAATACTCAAAAGCCCGTGGCAATGATTTAATTACGCCTTATCCAGCCTACGGATTCCCAGGGTTGAAGGCGGGTGACAAATGGTGCTTGTGTGCCGCTCGTTGGAAAGAAGCCTACGATGCTGGGGTCGCTCCGCCCGTTGTCTTGGAAGCAACGCACGAAAAAGCCTTGGAATATGCCACTTTGGAAGAATTGAAAGGCGAAAAGATTAAGTAGGTAAGAACTTGTAAGAAATATTCGTTGTTATTCCAGTAACCATTAGACCACGGATGACACGGGTTTAACAGATTTTCACGGATAAAAAATTTGATTTATATTAATTTTTCAACTCAATTGATTATTTCATTGAATTAAACAATTAAAAATCCGTCCAATCCTTGTCATCCGTGGTCTAATAAATCCTAAATCAAAATATGCTCGGCTATCGTTTCTCAGAATTTATACCCTCCGAACAGGAAGATGGCAAAAAAGCCAAGTTCGACCAATTGCTTGATATTTTCAATCAATTAATCACGATGACTGCGGGGAACGTATCCGAGGCTTTGTCGTGGATTACGCAATTGGATAAGCAATATAACCTCACCGATGAATCTTACGGAATTGCCGATTTTATCCAAGATTTAAAGGATAAAGGCTATATCAAAGAAGAAAAAAACGAAGATGGACAGGGGCAACAAGTCCTCACGGCAAAGGGCGAGCAATCAATTCGTAAACAATCGTTGGATGAGATTTTCGGTAAATTGAAGAAAACCAACAATTCTGGCAATCACCGCACGCCCTATCAAGGCACGGGCGATGAAAATAATACCGACCGCCGAGAATTTCAATTTGGGGATTCGATGGAACAAATTGCCATGACTGAATCCATCCGAAATGCGCAGATTAATAATGGCGTTGAGAATTTTATGCTTACTGAAAATGACCTCGAAATCATGGACAAAGAGTATAAAGCCCAAACTTCTACGGTATTGATGATTGACATTTCGCACTCAATGATTCTTTACGGTGAGGATAGAATTACGCCCGCAAAAAAAGTAGCAATGGCCATGGCAGAACTCATTATGACCAAATATCCAAAAGATACGTTGGACGTAATTGTGTTTGGAAATGATGCTTGGCAGATTCAAGTGCGTGATTTACCGTATTTAGAAGTTGGCCCTTATCATACAAATACCGTGGCAGGATTGGAATTGGCGATGGATTTATTGAGAAGAAGAAAGAATAAGAACAAGCAAATTTTCATGATTACTGACGGCAAACCAACCTGTTTGAAAGAAGGAATCAAATATTATAAAAATTCGTTTGGCTTAGACAAAAAGATTCTGAATAAAACGTTAACCTTGGCGGCTCAATGCCGTAGATTGAAAATTCCAGTAACCACTTTCATGATTGCGAGAGACCAATATTTGAAAGAATTTGTGCAGGAATTTACCAAAATTAACAATGGACGAGCGTATTATTCTTCGTTGAAAGGTTTGGGGGAGTTTATTTTTGAGGATTATGAGAAGAATCGGAAGAAAGATGTTAGATAATTAACAATTGAAAATGGATAATTGAAAATGGACAATTGATAATTATTCATTTTCAATTATCCATTATTCATTAATATTCCATAATTTCAATCGACTTAAAATCCATCGGGTGACTGTTAGATTGTAACGAAATATAGCCATTTGTTACAGCATCATTTCCATTAACGATAAAGGTTTTACCGATAATATGCATTGGGTCAAATAGAGGGTTTTCGTATTCCAAAATCTTTTCTCCATTAATAAAATGAGCCATTTTACCGTCTTTCACGTCAATTTCTAAAGTTACCCATTGGTCGCCATGAAAAGTACGTTTCACCGTTGCGGGCGTGCAATAAGCTTTATTTTTATCTCCATTCACGGTTACATAGATTCCGTTGGCACAAATTTCACCCAAAGGATTTTCATCTTTTCCATTGCCTCCGTGCAGATTATACTCCAAACAAACAGGAAAGTTTTGCATTTTTTCCACCGTGTTTGGGTCTTGACAATAGAATTGCACTCCACCGTCTCTGTAACCCCAAGTTGGTGCTCCTGGAGCAGTTTCTCCCACAAATCTATATGTTACTTTTATTCTAAAATTGGCGTACTTCTTCTTGAAATACAAAGCGCCAAACTGATTATCAAAGCTTTTATATTGGTCATAACGAGTGCTTAAAATGCCATTTTCAATTCGAAAAGTATTGTAGGCATTTTCACCCACTGGAAATCCTACGATTTTCGGTTTCCAACCATCGAAGTTTTTACCGTTGAAAAGTTGCACCCATTTGGGTTTGACGCTTTTTCCTTGAGGTTTTTCTTTTGTAAAAGCAGCGAAGTTTAGACAAAGAGATAGCAGTAATAAAAAGTTTATTTTACGAATCATCGTGTTAAGTTTTAGTATTTATGTCAAATTAAGCCGTATTTATCTTTATACTTATGCTGATTTATCGTTATAAAAAATACGGACTGAAATTGACATTCCAACCCGTAATGTAAATATTGTTAATTTCTAAGGAGTTCTAAACTGTAGAGTTGTACCATTCAGAAATGACAGAACTCCATTGGTTATAATTGAACCGACCCGAGCATCACCACTAAAAACCGTTACTGTTGTTCCTCCCGCCACGGTGGTAGCATCCACAAAAGTAGGCACACGCCCACATGACCACGTACTTCCTGCGTGCCAATCGCCATTTACCATACTGATTAATTGGTTGGTGGTAACGTTGAAAGAAGGAGAGACAGGACTGGTTACGCCATTGCTTACTACTCGAATATTATAATTTCCAGAGGGTATATCCAAGGGTAAAATAACGTTAATTGGAGACGTTGTACTTTGCCCAATTACCGTTGGATTTACTGGAAAATTACCCGAAACATCCGATAATTGAACACTTGCGGCTGTACCTGCGGGAATTCCATATCTATCAAATTCTAAGCTAAACGTATTACCATTACAAAGTGTATTACCCGTTATTTTAGGAGTTGAAATAATACTGGTAACATTATTTGATAAAATTACAACTGAAATATCGAAAGTATTTCCAACTCTATCAATCGGATTAGAGGGTTCAAAATCAAAAGTTGCCCCATTATATTGTTTTGAAACAACTCTTATCCGTAGTCTTGTAAATCCTGTATTTGAGCCATTGGGGACTGTAAAACTTTGGTTTTGAGAAGTGTTCCAATGTTGAGCAAATTGGTTTTTTATTAATTCTTCGCCTACATCATCAAAATCTCCATCATGATTTGAATCTATCCATACTCCTGTTAATAAATTTTCAAAACTTGAACTACTAAAATTACTTGTTTGTATCAAAGAATAGGTTTCTCCATTTTTCAAAATGACGGATGGCTTCTGTAAGTTGATAGAATTATAGTCATAATAACCGTTTACGATGTCACTTGGCATATAATTATTATAGGGTCGTTTGAATAATGTATCAGTAGAACTCAAAATTACCATCTTATTTGTAAGTTCATGATAGCTCGTTTGCTGAAATGGTTTTATATACCACCGAGCATTATTTTTATCTTGTGTTTTTACATTTAAATAAAAATCGGTTGATGAACTATTATACCCTCCACAAGTATTACTGTAAGATATATTATACTTTTGCCCATGTATAGGAGCTAAATTAACCGTTATCGTTCCACTGTTAACAGGAGAATTATAAATTTGACCTCCTCCTGCTGGATAACTATTTAGGTAGATACTATACGGTGGAGCGCCTCCTGAAAAATTAACATTCAAGGCTGTAACCTCTCCTTCATTAATGCTATTTCTTGATAAATTAGACGTAATACTGACAGAAGTATTAAATAATTCAAATGTTGTGGCAAAAACTGGAGAAATTAAATTGCCTGTTTTTTTAACAACCCTTAGGCGGTATCCTTTACCCGGAGGAAGTTGTAAAGAGACTGGAATACTACAATTAATCTCTTGTCCCCCTTCGGCTTCGGTCAACACACGAGTAGTACAGATATGCCCAATATCCTGTGGATTAGCGAAACTTCCATTTATATCTGAAATCTGAACGTGGTAAAATTTATAGGTTAAGGTGTCTAAAAACTCTCCTGCAAATCTTACATTAAAAGTACCACAAAGCTTATCAATGGCAGTAGTATCATAGTAAGCCTTATATACTTTCATTATTTTAAGATACGGATTTCCAACTGAAATCATGATACTATCCGATGTTGTATTCGTACACACATTATCAGATACTCGAATTGTTTTATATTTTCTGTTAGTAGTAAGTAAAATATTATTATCAATTGGAATATCTCCATTAGCTAAACTTGAAAATGTCCTACCATCGTTTAATTCCAACGTAATACCAGCACCACCTGTTCGGCCAAAAACACTTATCGGTGTACCGTATTGAATAGATAATTTCTTAACAGAATTGTAGTAATAGTAGGGGTCATAAATACCAGCTAATAGTGTAGCAACAGGCTTCGTTTTGATGAATAATAAATTGGGGGCTTTGTTAATTATTTTAGTAATAATATCAACCACCGGCACAACTCGGACATAAAATCCACTACTATAATAATAATTTATTAAAGACGAATTACAAATGATTGGGCTACTTGTTCCAGTGCCAATAATGGTAGGAAAAGAAAAATCTGCGTAAGTAGAGGCTTCCACTTTATAGGCAGTAGTTGTGGGCAATGGTGTACCAGATATAGTATACTTTAACGGAAATTGATTACCCTGACAAACCCCTAATATTGGCAATGAATCAGTAGTTATTGTGGTTGGAGTTACTCCGTTATAAACATTCAATACATAATCTTCAATTTCACCATTTTGGCTATTAACACAAGGATAATTTCCGATATAGTAGCTGTCACTTCCAAGCATTACTCTCATTCGAGTTTGACCACTAAACGCATTTGCTGGAATCCTTAAGGTATTGGTAAAACTATTTGTAATGCTTTGAGAAGAAGAACTTTGGCTGGCAGGAAAAATTCTCTCGCCTGTTTCAAACAATCCATTTTGGTTCAAATCTACAAAAATTGAAAAATATTGTTGCGCTTGCGATAAAGCCTGAATTGTGAAATTATAATTAACATTTGCGTTCATGTTTGCGGCTGTAAAACTCTCACCCCAACCATCACCAGCCTTACCTGAATTTAAATTATTAATGGTTGTCCCTTGAATAGAGAAGTTTTTAATTCCTTGTGTACCCAATCCATAATTAGGACAGTATTTTGAATCATTAATTCGCACTCTAAGGCTTGATGAATTATTTAATTGAGAACCACAAGCATCTGTTATTGTGCTGATTGTATAAGTTCTTACCCCACTCACAGGAGATGTGAATTGATAATCTCTAAAAGAATTAATATTCGTTTCTACCGTATTATTCACCCCATCATTTAAGGTATAGTTGAAAGGTGGGCGACCACCACTAATCCCTGCTCTCAATGTAAATGATTCATTTGATTTAATAAAAAAGGGAATCCCATAAGCACTGTATCCATTATTATTGCCATTATTAAAAGTCTGCATACTACTACTCAAAGCATAAGGAATACTTAGACTTACATAATCAGAAACAATACCACAACCACTCGCATTCGTTACTTTTACTGAATAAGAACCATTCGTTGATGCGATATATGAGGTATTTGTAGCATTGCTGATATTAGATGAATAAGCTAACCATTGATATGTATAACTATTATTCGGATTGGTAACGGTAAGCGTTTGCGTTGCCCCTGTACACAAACTAACACTTCCATTCACATTAAGTAAAGGAATTGCTGGACTTGATAATACTGAAAAAGACTCACTGTAATCACTAAATGCTGATGGTAATTTAGAAAATACCCTAATTCGATAACCAGTTCCTGCTGGCAAACTTTGCCCGTTAATATCTATATAACCGACATAAATAACGTTTACATAAGGAGTAAAACAACCAATTTCTCTGGGTTGTATCAAACCATTTTCATTAGATAACTCAACAAAATGATTGGGCGAATATTCCGACAAATTCACCACATTAGAAGAAAATGCATAACTCAAATTGTTATAGTAATTGTTTGTACTACTACAAATCTGGTTTGTGCCAATAATGGGTTTTGTAATCCTAAAAGTACTTTGGGCTGAAATAAACGAAATTGAAAGAAAGAAAAAAACAGAAAAAAACAGTATTGCTTTCAAGAAATTCTTAATAGAAAGTAGATACATAGCGTAGTAAATTAATGGTTATGTTAACAATTTGGATAAATTTAAAAAAAATAATTAACAATAAAGAGAAATATCGTGAAAGAACTTTTTAGCGAATATCTTGTTTGTAATGGTATAGCTTTATAATTACAAAAAAGGATTAAAACCAATAATAATGCAATACAAAAACCTAACATCAAGCGATCTTTTAAAAATCAATACACTTAGTGCGTTGAAAGCATCTGGGTATCAACCAAAGTCTATTAAAGACGAATTAAGAGAAAATCTTATCGCAAAAATTAAAAATAAAGAAAAAATTTTTGAAGGAATTTGGGGATTTGAAGATACCGTAATTCCTGATTTAGAACGGGCTATTTTGTCACAACATCATATTAACCTTTTGGGGCTTCGTGGACAAGCAAAAACTCGTATTGCTCGTTTGATGGTTAATCTTTTGGATGAATACGTGCCCGTTGTAAAAGGTTCTGAATTGAATGATGACCCATTACAACCGCTTTCACGTTTTGCCAAAGATTTAATTGCCGAACACGGTGACTTAACACCCGTAACTTGGATGCACCGTGACGACCGCTACATCGAAAAATTGGCAACGCCTGATGTATCCGTGGCCGACCTTATTGGTGATGCCGACCCCATCAAAGCGGCAACCTTGAAATTACCTTATTCTGATGAAAGAGTAGTTCACTTTGGACTCATTCCACGTTCGCACCGTTGTATTTTTGTAATTAATGAATTACCCGATTTACAGGCTCGTATTCAGGTTTCTTTATTCAACATTTTGCAAGAAGGCGATATTCAAATTCGTGGTTTCAAAATCCGCTTGCCATTGGATTTACAGTTCGTCTTTACGGCCAATCCGGAAGATTATACCAATCGTGGTTCGATCGTTACGCCATTGAAAGACCGTATTGATTCTCAGATTGTTACGCATTACCCGAAGACGTTGGAGATTGGAAAAAAGATTACTTTGCAAGAAGCCAAATTGAAAGACGGACAGGTGGAAATGGTCACGACCAACCACATCATGGACGATTTAATTGAGCAAATTGCCATTGAAGCCCGTGCTTCTGAATTTGTGGATGCCAAGTCGGGTGTTTCTGCCCGTATGACCATTTCAGCTTACGAAAATTTGGTTTCTGCCGCTGAAAGACGTGCTTTATTGAACGGTGAAGACAAAACTTACGTGCGTGTAGCTGATCTCGTTGGCGTGATTCCTGCGGTGTGTGGGAAAGTGGAATTGGTTTATGAAGGTGAAGTAGAAGGTCCCGTAATTGTGGCTCAAAACCTTATTGGAAAAGCCATCAGAACGCAGTTTTTAAATTATTTTCCAGATCCAGAAAAAATCAAAAAAGCTTCTAAAGATAAGGCTGGAAAAAATCCTTATAAACCAATTATTGACTGGTTTATGGATGGAAATATGATGGACATTTTGAATGATAGCGCAGATAATGACTATTCCGCTCGACTCAGAACCATTGATGGATTGGATGATTTAATCGAAAAAGTCTATCCACAAATGCAAGGACGGGAGAAATTATTTATGATGGAATTTGTCTTGCACGGTTTATCAGAATTCTCAATTATTGCAAAAAAATCATTAGAAAAAGGCTTACAATTCAAAGATTTAACCGATTCACTATTCGATTTGGATAACTTCAAATTTGATGAAGATGAGGATGATTTTAGATAACGATTAAATGAAAGACTTGGCAATTTTGTCAAGTCTTTTTATATTGCAGCAAACAAAGACAAAATTATGTCGGTAGCTGAAATAGAACCTCCCAAATCGGTACGTCCACCCAAATTAAAGGAAATACCAGAAGCACTCGTGTATGAAATCATAGACGGGCGAAAACTGTATTACAAAGGTTATAAAGACGTATTATCTAAAAAGAAAAAAATAGAGGACATCATGGGTGCGAGTGGTTTACAATCGTTTATTATTCAGTATATTTTAAGAATGTTATTCACAAAAGTGAACCCTGATATCTACTACTTTCTTACGAATGAAATAGGCACACATTTATCCAAAAATACAAATCTGTCTGGTGACATTTATATATTTGAAAAAAGTAAATTACCAGCCTCAAAAATCAATGTTCATTATTTAGATATTCCTCCAAAAATTGCTATTGAAATAGATATCAGAATTGATCTCTCTGACGATAAAGATTTTGAATATACTTTTACCAAAACCCAAAAATTATTAGATTTTGGTGTCGAGAAAGTAATCTGGATTTTCTCTAAAATGCACAAAGTAGTCGTTGCTACAAAAGATGAGGACTGGATTGTGAGGGATTGGAATAAAGATATAGAACTCCTTGACAGTCATCTGTTTAATATTGGAGAATATTTAAAAAATGAGGGAGTGGAAGTATAAAGTAATATCACCCATGAAAAAGCTAAAATTAATTATCTACAATTTTT